>DAOLDO010000020.1:0-20192 GCA_035327325.1 Chloroflexaceae bacterium
CCCCCCAGCCCGCCCTGCGGCTGGTGTGGCGCCGGATGATGCTCCCCCCCCCTAATCTCTCCTTCCCATCTTCCCCCCCCCCCCCTGTGCTGGCGGTACAACTTGATGTGCCCGCCACAGGAGATGATAGGGGGGCCATGCTCTCTGGCTCGCTCATCGCTGCGCCTGAGCAGAAGGAGCCGTTACAGGTGACGATGTTGGAGGCGGCCCGGCTGCTCTCCTACGATACGCGCACCATCCGGCAACTGATTGACCAGGGTGAGCTCGCCGCCGTTGGCAAGGGGCGGCTCTGCCGCGTCGTGATGCAGAGCATCTACGACTTTCAGCAACGCCACCGCTCCGAGCAATTGTGTCTTGGCCCGGCCTCTCGCCCCACCGACGACACCACCGTGACGAAGGGGTGACCTGTCCGAGCCGCGCCTTCCACGCTCCCTGAGCGCCAGCGACGCGGAAACCGGTGGCTGACCAGGATTATCACTGGCGGTCGGGTTCCAACACAGAGCCCTCCTGGGAGCTTTCGCGCTCACCATATCAGCCGCTGACTGCTGTGTCAAACCATTCTGGCACGGCCCGGAGCCCCGTGCGCCGGAAACGGTCAGGGCCGGGCAGAAGGTCAAGATCGTGGCCGCAGCGCAAGGGCCTGCCCGTCAACCCAGACGCTCATGCGGCGCGGAGGACCGGGTGGTCAACGCGACGGGCGGCGTACTGAAAACAGGCGGCTAGATCGGCCGGCTCCAGGTCGGGCAGCTCGGCCAGCACCTCGTCGGCGGACAGCCCCGCCGCGAAGAGGTCGAGCACGTCGGATACGCGGAGCCGCATGCCACGGATGCACGGTCGCCCGCCGCACTGCTCAGGGTTGAACGTTATGCGTCTGAGCCATCCCTGACTCCTCACTCTGTCGCGGCGCCCTTGGCGTCCCCATTCCCCTGGCTAGCATTGTAGCATCTCCACTGTGGTATCACGCTGCGCCGCTGTGGTATGATCGGCGGACGGCGCAGCGCTCTGGAGAGCTCCGCTCCTGGCAGCTTCGCCCCGAGCGCGGAGGTAGGCGACCATGCGGCTCTACTTCGTCCGCCACGGCGAGAGCGAGGCCAACCTCGCCCGAGAGTTCTCCAACCGAGGCTTCAAGCACCCGCTCACACCCCGCGGCGTCACGCAGGCCACCGAGCTGGCCGCCCGGCTCGCGGGTCGGGGCATCACGCAGATCTACACCAGCCCCTTGCGGCGGGCCGCGCAGACCGCTGAGATCCTGGCCGAGGTCTGGGATCTCCCGGTCACAGTCGCGGACGCGCTGCGCGAGTGGGACGTCGGGGACTATGAGGGCACGTCCGACCCGCGGGGCTGGGAGCTGCACCGCTGGGTTCAGGAGGAGTGGTTCCTCCACCGCCGGCTGGAGCAGCGCATGCCTGGCGGCGAGAGCTTCCTCGACATCCAGGCCCGCTTCGTCCCGTTCCTCGACGACCTCGTGCGGGCGCCCGACCGGGAGGCGCTTCTGCTCGTCGGCCATGGGGGGCTCTACCACGCGATGCTGCCGACCGTCCTCGCGAACATCGACTACGCGCTCGTAGAGCGGCGGCCGATGAACCCGACCGACTATGTGCTCGCCGAGACCAGCGCCGATGGTCTCTCCTGCCGAATCTGGTGCGGCGTTGCGCTTGAGCAAGAAGCACGTGATGAAGCTTGCGCGGGTGGCGGTCTGGACGCACGGCCGGGGGTGCCGCTCGGAGGCGCTCCTGGGATCGGGCCAAGGAGGGACATGGGTATGGCGACCATGAGCGATGAGCAGAAGCTGCGCCTGCTGGAGCTGTTTGCGGAGGCCTGGAATCGGCACGACCTCGAGACGCTGATGGAGTGCATGACGGACGACTGTGTCTTTGAAGCCTCGGCGGGGCCGGACGTCTGTGGGATGTATCACGCAGGGCAGCGGGAGGTTCGCGCTGCCTTCGCCGGCGTGTTCGCGACCTTCCCTGATGCGCAGTGGCGGGGAGCCCGCCACGTCGTAGCCGGAGATCGTGGCGTTTCCGAATGGACCTTTACGGGCACGCGCGAGGATGGGGCGCGCATCGAGGTGAATGGCTGTGACCTGCTCACCTTCCGCGACGGTAAGATCGCGATCAAGAACTCGTACCGCAAGAATCGGCCGCCGCTTGGGCCGGCTACCGCATAGGCGGTCACTAGCGAACCCCGAGGCGAGGATATACGCACCTCCGTCAATCAAATGCCCCCGGCCCTTCCCGACGCAGGTGAGCGCGCTACCCACGGGTCGTCTCGGCGTACGGCGGGTTACGCAATGAGTCTCAGACCGGAGCAGTTCCTCAGCTACCTCACGGCCGAGCGCACGATCGGCGGGCCAGGGGGAGTCGCTGCGCGCACCGCGGCCAGGACGATCGGCGAGCTGCGGCTCAGCAGCGGCGCCCTCGTCGCGTGCGACCCTGCCCTTGTGGAGGCGCGCCCGATGGGCGAGCGCTTCCCCATCGGCGCCTTCCCGGTCGCGATCGTGGTCGTCACCTATGCGCCGCGGCCGACGCTCCTCAGCCGCCTGGCGGGCGGCCTGCTCCCGCCGCCGCAGCCCGACCGGCGCATCGCCCTCGCGGCGATCACCTTCTCCGCAGCGCCCATCGTCGCCTGGCGGCCAGCCACTGAACGGTTGGCGCCGGGCGAGGCGGAGGCCGAGCCCTACGTCTACGCCGTCGACTCGGCCACCGGCTGCTTCATGGACCTGCTGGCCGCCGAGCGGGCCGTCGCCGCCGGCGGCGACCTCGAGGCGGCGGCCGCCATCGCCAGCGAGAGCGCCGAGGGCGAGCCCGCCTGGCTTACCATGTCGCTCCGTGACGCGCCGCACCTGAACATCGTCGCGTTCAGCTCGGGCTGGGGCGATGGCGCGTACGCGACCTACGTCGGCTACACCGAGCGCCAGGGCGTCGCGCGTGTGGTGACCGACTTCAACGTGCTGTGAGGGGAAGCGCCATGCGGCGCTCCGTCAACCCTGGAGGGAGCTGCGGATGCTGATCTGGATCGACGCCGACGCCTGCCCCAAGGCCGTGAAGGAGCTGGTGTTTCGCACCTCGGCCCGGCTGGAGCTCCCCGTCTGCCTGGTGGCCAACCGCCCCTTGACGGCGCCCCCCTCGCCCCTCATCAGCGTCGTGCAGGTCAAGGCGGGCAGCGATGTCGCCGACAGCTACATCGTCCAGCACGTCGCGGCCGGCGACCTCGTGATCACCGCCGACATCCCCCTCGCCAGCCTGGTCGTCGCCCGCGGCGCTACCGCCCTCGACCCCCGCGGTGAGGTCCACACGCCGGATACCATCGGCGAGCGGCTGGCGGTGCGCGACCTGATGGAGGAGCTGCGCTGGGCCGGGGTGGCGACCGGCGGCCCGGCCGCCTACAGCAACGCCGACCGGCAGCGCTTCGCCGAGGCGCTCGACCGGCTGCTCAGGCGCCGTGGGCCGGCCTCGTCGTGACAGTGGGCGCCACCGATCTGGCCGCCGCCGCGCTCACGGCCGTCGCCACCTTCGCGGCGACCAACATTGACGACGGCGCCTGCTGATGCTCTGGTTCTCCCAGGCGAACGGCACCTTGCGTAGGCGACACATCGTCGCGGGCCAGGACCTCGGCTCCATCGCCGGACGGCCCGGACCTGGCGTGATCACCCGCGACCCTGGTCGGTGAGCTGGTACACCGGCCCGTGCCCCGGGTAGACCGTGCGGACGTTGTGCGCCCGGATCGCCGCCCAGCTCTGCTGGAGAGGCTCGTCGGTCGCCATCCAGGGCGGCGGGAGATCGCCGACGAACGCCAGGCCGGCATCGAGGACCAGGGTGACGCTGTCGTCCGAGTGCCCCGGCGTGGCGATCACCTCGCCCTCGATGCCGATCCCGCGTAGGAACGAGCGGCTCTGGGTCAGGCTGATCGTGCGGTTGTCGTCGAGCGTGATCTCCTGGTAGCGGTACTGGGGCTTCATGTGCCGCTTGAGCTGTGGGATCGCGGCGATCTGGTGCTCGAGCACGATGAGCTTCAGCCCCTGCTGCTTCAGCTCCTGGGCCAGGCCGGCGTGGTCGGGGTGGTAGTGGGTCACGAGAAGGTAGGCGATGCTTGTGAGCGCGATGCCCGTTCGCTTCAGCGCGTGGCTCAGCTTCGGCAGGGTGCCGGGGAACCCGACGTCCACGAGCAGCCTGGTCGCCGCCGTCTCGATGACGTAGTAGTTCGTCGAGTCGTAGCCCACGTTGACGATATTGAGCATTGCTGGCTCCGCTTCTCGGCAATATGACGCGCGCTGGGCCGGGCGCCACGTTCTCGTCGGATCTTGCGCCCAGGCAGCGCACCCTGTATGATCCTGGTAGCGACCGCCGGCCTCGGGCGCAGCTCCTGCCGTTCGGCGTGCGCCAGCCCATCCCGAGCTTCGAGCTGCCGCTGCTGCGCGGCGACGACGAGCCGAGCGTCGAGCTCGGAGCGCTGCTGCACGCCCTCTACGAGCGGGCCGGCTACGACCTGCGCATCGACTACCGCGCCGACGCCGAGCCGCCCCTCGCGGCCGAGGATGCCGCCTGGGCCGACGAGTTGCTGCGCGGGGCGGGGCTGCGCTAGCCGCAGCACGCGACGGCGGCGCACCTGCTGGTAGCGAAGCTGACGCGCAGCGTTATCGTCGCCGCTTGCTCCGTTGTGGATGAGAACACTCCTGCCTCTCCCAAGAGACCAGCATCGCTATCGTAGCACGCATCACCATGACCGACAATGAGCTCACGCGAATCAGCAAGACCCTTTCCTACTACCTACGCCACCGCCCCGACGAGCTGGGCCTGAGCCTGGAGGCCGGCGGCTGGGTCGCCGTCGATGCGCTCCTGGCAGCCCTGGCCCGCAAAGGCAGGGCGATCTCACGAGCGGAGCTGGACGAGGTGGTCGCCCGCAACAACAAGCGGCGCTTCGCCCTCGACGAGACTGGCACGCGCCTCCGCGCCAGCCAGGGGCACAGCGTCGAGGTGGACCTGGAGCTCGAGCCGGTGACGCCGCCGGCGGTGCTCTACCACGGAACCAGTGCGCGGGCCCTTGCCAGCATCGAGCGCGAGGGCCTGAAGAAGATGCGCCGCCATCACGTGCATCTCTCCGCCGATGTGGCGATTGCGCGAACGGTCGGCGCCCGCCACGGCCCGCCGGTGGTCCTCGCCGTGGACGCGGCGGCCATGCACGCGGCCGGCTCGGTCTTCTACCGCTCGGCCAACGGCGTCTGGCTGGTGGACGCGGTGCCCTCGGCCTATCTCTCGCGCCTCGATCGGGCGTGATCACGGGGAGGGACGCCGATGACGCCCGAGGAGTTCTTTGCAGGCAAGCCGCTGCCGCACGCGCTCTTCACGCGCGTCACCGAGCTGATGGCGGCCCTCGGCCCGGTAAGCCTCCGCGTCACGAAGAGCCAGATCGCCTTCCGCCGGCGCCGCGCCTTCGCCTGGGTGTGGATGCCCGAGCGCTACCTCCGTCGCCCCGCGGCGCCGCTGGTGCTCAGCCTCGCCTTGCCCTGGCGCGACGGCTCGCCGCGCTGGAAGGAGGTGGTCGAGCCCGCCCCCGGCCGCTTCATGCACCACCTGGAGCTCGACGACCCCGCTGAGATCGACGATGAGGTGCGCGACTGGCTACGCCAGGCCTGGGAGGCAGCCGCGTAGGGCATGCCTACTGCACTGTTCGGAGGGTTCCATCGGCGATCAGACGCTCGAACTGGGCCGCGACGGTCCCCGGCTCGCTGCCGCCGTAGATCAGCGCGCCCAGCTCGATGTTCAGGTTGAGGGCGTGGTCGGTGAGGTTGGCGCTCGAGACGAAGAGCAGCCGGTCGTCGGCGACGGCGCACTTGGCGTGCAGGACGCCGGTGTGTCCGCTCCCATCCACCGGCCGCCTGTCGCTCGGCCAGACGTAGATGCTCGCGTGCTGGGCTACGTCGGCGCCCAGGGCCTTGATCGTGTCATAGGCCATTTTCTGGCCGCTCGGCTCCGGGGCCTCGACGCAGATTCGGATGCTCACCCCGCGCCCGGCGGCCCGGACAAGGGCCGCGGCGATCGCGGGGATCTTGTAGACCGCGAAGCTGACGATGAGCAGCGTGTGTCTGGCGCTGTTGATCACCTGGAGCAGCGCCTGGTCGGTCCGGCGCATCGAGACGCTGCCGACGAGCGGGCCGGTCCAGACAAGCTCGACCGACTGGGCCTCCCGCAGCGTCCGGGTCGTCACCGCGGCCGTGCGGAGCATGAGCGCGGCCTCGCTCGGCGTCACCGCCGGGGCGCGCGAGCGCCACGTCGCGAGGAAGTCGGCGACGAGCGCCCGCGTCTCCGGCTGCGGCACGACCTGGAGCGCCCGGTGACGCAGCGGCTCCCATTCCCCGCCAACCGCACCGACCATGGCCGCGGCGAGGCTCTGGATGGTGCCCGCCGGCAGCCGCTCGGCCAGGCGCACCGCGGCGGTGATCAACTCGTGCTGCGCATCCGACATCGTTGCCTGCTCCAACACTGCGCGCGGTCTACTCGCCCAGGGCCGCGAAGTAGGCGAGCTTCTCCTCCTCGATCGTCGAAACCAGCACCGAGCGGTCCAGGTACTTGTTCCCCCGCTCGCACGAGGTCTCGGGCGCGAAGAGGCAGGCGTGGCAGGCCGCCGCGTGCACCGTCGTCCCGCGCTCGCTCGGGGCGTGCTCCGCGCAGAGCGGGTCGGAGGCGCACTGCACCGCGTCGCGCAGGGCCGCCAGGAGGTGCCGGCGGAGCTGCTCCGGCTCGCCCAGGCTGACCAGGCCGCCCAGGGTGCCCTCGCTGTCCGGGGCCGCCGTGTAGATCAGCACGCCCGCCATCGGCCCTGCCGAAGCCCCGCCCTCCGTCGCCGAGCGGGCGTAGATCCGCTCGCGCAGGCTCGCGGCGGTGTAGCCGCACTCGAGCACGAACTGCCGCATCAGCGCGTGGGCGAAGCTGTGGAGCAGGACATAGCGCATCCCCGGGAACCCCGCCTCCAGCGGCGTGAGCTTGCGCGCCTGCCGCCAGCGCATGTGCGAGAGGAGGAACTGCTTCTCGCGCTCCTTGACCTGCGCCCCCGTCAGCCAGCTCTGGAGCGCGCCCTCGTCGAACTGGATGAAGATGCCCTCGCCGCGCACCTCGGCCGCCGGCACCCACGCCGGGGGCTGGCGCGAGAGCGGCACCCGCCGGCTCTCCCCCGCGTCCGGCCCGCCCCCCAGTTCGCCCGGCGCGTCGATGCGCGTGAACCCGATCAGCGCCCGCACCTCCCGCAGCCGCTCGACCAGGACGACCCGCTTGAGCAGCTTGCCCGCCCCTTTGGGCGTCGCGACCTCGCGCAGCCGGAAGTCCTTGCTTGGCGTGTGGCTCGCCGGCTGCGAGAACTTTTCCCACTCCAGGTGCTTCAGGTCCGAGGGATCGTCCTGCACGCCCGCCTGCTCGTTGCTGCGCTTGCGCGCGATCTCCTGCCAGAGCTCGCCGTCGCTGTAGCCAGTAAACGAAACAAAGTCGGCAGGGGACCAGGAGCGGACCAGGGCAATCTGGGCCTCGTCCTGGATCATCTGGAGCTTCGCCCACTTCTCCTCGACGAGCTGGGCCAGCTTCGCCGATTCGGTCGGGATCGCCAGGGCGGTCACGGTGTCGGCGAACCAGAGGTTGGAGGCGCCGAGCAGGATCGTCTTCACCTGCTCGGGGCACGTCTGCTCGCTGAAGTCGCGCAGGTGCGGGCGACGGCCGCGGCACTGCGGCATGCGCGCCCGCCCCTCCTCGCCGAAGGCCTCGGAGAGCCGGCGCGGCTTCGAGTCGCAGGCGTCGCAGCGCACCTCAAGGTCACGCGCCTCGCCGCTCGGCCCGTACTCGATCAGCCGCAGGAGCGACGAGCAGGTGGTCGGCCCGCGGTGGGCGAACTCGACCCAGGGGAAGTCGTCCAGGTGCCCGTGCTCGCAGGCCACCAGGAAGCGGGCGGGGACGGCCACCGGCTTCTTGTCCTTGTCGCAGTTGACGTGGATGTACTGGGTGCGCTCGGGGTGGAAGGGGTCGTCCTTCCGCTCGAACAGCCCGCTGCTGAGGGGCGCCAGCCGCTGGCAGCGCGGGCAGAGCATCCAGCGTGGGAAGAGGGCGACCGGGATGCCGATGCGCATCAGCTCGCTGAAGGGGTCCACCGGGCCGGCGCCGGGCGGGACCGCCGGCGGCGAGAGCAGCTTCTGCACCTGCGAGCCGAGCTGCCAGCGCACGGTGCGCAGGAGGCGCTCCTCGTCGATTGGCCGGGCCACCACGCCGTCAACCGTCCAGTCCTCCAGGCCCATGACCAGCACCGACAGGTGCGGCAGGTCGATCAGTGAGCCGACCCCGTAGCTGAAGACCACCTGGCTCGGGCGCACCTCGCCGAGACGGGGATGGGGATACTTGGGCATTGGCTATTCCTCCGTCTCGGCCGGCGCGGCGGCTTTCGCCTTCTCGGGGAAGCTCCAGGGCTGGTGGGCTCCGTCAAGGCCGCCGTCGTCGAGCACCAGGTTGACCGTGGGCTCGACGTCGCGCAGCGAGTTCAGGCAGGCGAAGAGGTTCCAGTCGTCGTTGCCCGGCGTCTCGAGCAGGCCCACGGTGGTGCCGTCCTCCTGACCCCGGTAGCCCAGCTTCGCGCCGATCGTCGCCGCCACGCGGTTGGCCCAGTGGTCCAGCCGCGCCTTGAGGCCGTCCTCCACCAGGTCGGCGCGCTGGCTGTCGGCGACAAAGCCGGCCCGCGCGACGATCGCGGCCAGGGCGTCCTGGATGACCTGGGCCGAGGGCGTGAGCTTGCCGGCCCCGTGGTTGGGATTGTAGGCCCGCTCGTTCAGACGAGCCATCGCGACGAGCACGGCGCTCAGCCCGCGGTCCACGGCACGGGGCGAGAACGGCGTGACCGACAAAGCCTCGACGTGCTGGTAATAGGTCGCGTGGTAGTGTTTGAAGCGCTCGTAGTGGCTGAGGTCGCGTGGCCGGGCCCAGTTGTAGACCGTGGCGACCAGGCCGGGCTTGCTCCGGCCGACGCGGCTGGTGGCCTGGATGTACTCGGCCGTCGCCTTGGGCTGCCCGCCGACCACCATCAGCCCCAGGCGGCCCACGTCCACGCCGACCGAGATCATGTTGGTGGCCAGCAGCACGTCGATCGGGTACTTCGCCGAGCGCTTGCCCACCTTCTCGGGCTTCTTGTTCGGGTTGAAGGGCGTCTCCAGCCGGTCGAGCATCTCGGGGATGTCCGAGGCGCTGAGGCGCGAGGTCAGCTCCTGGATGTTCCACGGGTCGAGGAAGCGGCGCACCAGCCCGCGCTGGTTCATCTTCTTCAGACGCGTGCTGACGGCGTCGTCCGTGGCGCGCCGCATCGCCGCCAGCTCGCGCAGGGCGTTGAAGTAGCCCACCAGGGTCATGTAGGGGTCGATGTCCTTTGGCCTCTCCTTGCCGAACTGCTCGTAGAGCTGCTGGGCGGCGGCGAGGAAGGCGACGTAGCTCTGGATGATCGCCGTCTTGTGGCGGACGCCGGGCGCGCAGATGCCGATGTAGCGCCGGCCCGGGAACGCGTCGCTGGGCGGGCGCTGCACCGAGAAGAAGTTGTGGCCGGCGTCGAGGCCCTGGGGCGGGAAGATATTGACCTGGCGGAGGAAGATGCCGTGGACCTGCTGCGCGGCCCGGCGGATCGTCGCGGTCGAGGCGATCACCTTCGGCCGGATGCGCGTGTCGCCGAGCCGCCAGGTCGCGAGCTGATCGACCGCCGTCTCGTACAGCCCCACCAGGGTGCCCAGCGGGCCGCTGATCAGGTGCAGCTCGTCCTGGATGATCAGGTCCGGCGGCCGGAGCTGGAGCACGCCCTCGGTCAGTACGCGCGCAGGGCCCACCTTCGTCGCCTTGATCGCCGGGTGGCTCTGGACGTTGTGCTCCATATCTGGCGTCAGGTAGCCGTGGCGCTCGCAGTAGCCGCTGATGCGCCCGAACAGCGCGGCGGTGCGCCCGTTCCAGGGCATCTGGGCGAACTTGTCCACCGTGGCGATCAGCAATGACGGTAAGCGGTGGTAGATCTCCTCGTCCACCACCATCACCGGCAGCCCCTCGCCCGGGGACTGCCTGTAGCTGAAGGGGCAGCCGCTCATCAGGCTGCCGCAGTAGGTGAGCACCCGGCTGCGGCCCTGCTCGGGCAGCTCGGCGGCCAGGTCGCGCCCGGGCTCGATCTCGGTGCCGCACCAGGGGCAGTGCTTGAGCTGGTAGGGCGTGCCGCCGCTGGCCGTAGCGCCCTTCTTGAACTGCCGGATGGCCTCCTCCGCGTCCTTGACCCAGTTGGGCGTGGAGCGCTGGCCGACCCAGAGCCCGATGCGGAAGGGCTCGTCGCCCCAGCGGGCCGGGTCCTCGCGGCGGATCACCTCGCAGGCGCAGATCAGGGCCGCGGCGCGCTGGAACTGCTGGAGGGTCAGGAGGCGCAGGGTGTAGCGCATCAACACGGCGACGCCGGCCATGCCGTTGCGGTCGCCGACGACGCCCTGGAGCCGGCGGATCGCCAGGGTGTAGGCGGTGAGGCCCAGGTAGGCCTCGGTCTTGCCGCCGCCGGTGGGGAACCAGAGCAGATCGGCCACGGCATTGGCCGGGCTGGCGTCCGGGTCGTCTGCCGGGAGCGCCCGATCCGGGTGGGCGAGGTCGGTGAGGCCGGGCAGGTTCAGCAGGAGGAAGCCGAGCTGGAACGCGCGCCAGGAGTGCTCCTGAGGGATGTCGAACTCCTCGGGCGCCCGCTTCTCGCCGCGGCGCACCGACTGCGCGTAGAGCGTGCGCACGCGCTGGAGGGCCATGGCTCGGTTCGCGAAGCGGAAGGCCGCCGCCGCCTGCGGGTTGCTGTCCAGCAGCGTAATACCGGCATGAATACGCTGGAGGGCCTGCCGGCAGTTGGCGAGTGCGTTCCTGGCCGCATCCAGGTAGGGCACAAGGTCAGGCGCGGGGTTGAGCAGGCGCTGCTCCTGCTCCTCAATCCAGGTGGCGTAGCCCTCGGCGAGCGGGCCCAGGTGGGTGGCGAACTGGCCGTCCGGCACCTCGGCCAGGGCCTGCATGTCGATGGTGAGATCCGCGAGGGCCAGGTAGTCCGCCGCAGTCGGTGGGGTCGTCTGGGGAACCTCGTAGGTCGGGACAACACTCGTCCAGACCTTCACGGCACAGTCGCTGCGATCTGGCGCGAGCTGGGCGTCTACCGCGACGCCGTGACCGACGGCGAACTCCACCTGGTTGCGGTAGAGCATCGCCATCTGCTGCTCCTCGGGGTCGTGCTGATCCGGGGGCAGCGAGCGTCGCTGAAAGATGCCCTTCCCGTCTGGTGACGCGACGATCAGCTCGGGCTGGAAGACCCAGGCGGTGTCCTTGAGCAGCTTTGGCTCTTCCTGGCCGTTGACCAGGAAGAGCGTGATGATCCACTCGTTGGCGCGCTTGCGGACGCGACCCTGGATGGTCACCTCGGGAGTCTCAGGGCAGGGCGGCATGGCCCGCAGCTTCCCCGCCTTCAGCGGCAGCGGCGGCAGGGCCCCCTCCATCCGGACACGCTTCCAGACGCGGCGATAGGTGCCGTCCGGCTTCTTGAAGCGCTCATCCTCCAGCTCAACACGTTCGTAGCGCCCCCAGCGGGCGGTGAGCTGGAGGGCCGTGGCCTCGGCGGAGACGGCGAAGGTGAGGCCGATCGAGGTCGGGAGCATTGCCGTAGCGGCTTTGGGCGGCGGCGCGTCCGTGATGCCGTCCTCGCCGTCGCTCCCGCCCGGGTCGTTGTCGTCGTACTCTTCGGGGAGGCCGGTGCTGCCGCGCGGCGCGAGCATGCCGACCAGGTAGCGCCCGCGCACAGAGGGCTCGTCCACGAGCTCCTCCGGCCCGTCCCAGGGGCCGAGGAGTTGACGGACGACCAGGTCCTCCAGGCGTCCGCGGACGTGGGCCGCGGGGTAGGGCGCCGGGTCGGAGGGCTCGGCCACGAGGGGTGGCAGGGGGTCCGCCTCCACGTCCGGCGCCAAAGTGGATGCGACCGGAGAAGGCTCACGCGAAGCCGCAGAGACGCCAAGATCGCTATCATAGAGGTCGCGGCTTTGCGGCTCTGCGGCTTTGCGCGAGATCTCCGACTCCCGCCCGTGGCGATGGTTGAGCCAGGACGTGAGCTGGGCCGCCACCCCTGCCGAAAGGGTCGCCGGGTCGATCACCTCGCCCAGTTCGACGAAGTCCCAGTCTGCGGGGATGTCGGCGAGCAGGAAGGCGAGGTCGCCCTCGTTGATCTCGGCCACGCCGGCGGCGTCGAGCTGCACCTCACGGCGGGCCAGGCGCGGGCCGATCTCGGCGAGCTGCGCGGGGCCCCCGGCGAGCAGAGTGGCGAGCTTCATACGGTGCATGGGACAGTCCTATCAGTGACGTCGCGGCCGACGTGGGTCGTGTGGCTATCCTGCCGCTTCCGCGCTCCGGTCCCAGAGCGGCGGCTGGAGGCCGTCGAGGAACGGCGAGGGTGCCTCGGCGGAGCCGCAGACGAGCAGGGCCCGCATAGCACGCGAGCAGCCGACGTAGAAGAGCCGGCGCTGCTCATCGTGCAGCGCGGCCTCTTCCTCGGGCGGTAGATCCTCGATCTGCCTGGGCAGGCGCCCCGCGTCAAGGCCGACGACGGCGACGAACGGGAATTCCAGCCCCTTCGCGGAGTGCAGGGTCAGCACCTTCACCGAGCGCGCGGTGATGTCGATCGCCTTGCCGGCCTGGAAGACCGCGGGCATGCCCAGGGCGCTCAGCTTCTGGGCGATGGCCTTCCCGGTGCTCTGGCTGGTGCAGAGCACCGCCCCGCCGTGGACGGGCAGCCGGTAGCGGCGCGCCGCCTCGCTGAAGAAGGCGTGGATGGCCTCCGCCTCTGCGGCGGGGCCCTCGACCAGCACGATGCGGGGCGGATCGCCCTGGTGGGCGGAGGGCTCCTGGGCGATGCTCTCGGCATCGCCGGCCTCGCTCCCCGCCAGGATGGCGGAGCAGGCGGCGATGATCTGGGCAGTGTTGCGGTAGTTCCGCTTCAGCAGGAGCGTACGGCCCGTCACGCTCAGGTCCGCGTGGATCTGCTTCCAGCTAAAGCCGCGCTGGTAGAGGGACTGCGAGGCGTCGGCGGTCAGGTAGACGTGCTGGGGCGTCGCGACCAGGGCCAGCAGGAAGCGCAGGGCCACCGGCGACAGGTCCTGGGCCTCGTCGATCACCAGCGCCTGGTAGGGCTTCTGCTCCAGGCCTTGCGCGACCTCCAGGGCGCCCCGGCGGATCTGCTCGTTGAGCACCAGGCCCTTCTCGCCCATCAGCTCGCGCCAGCGCGCGTAGACACCCCAGAGCGCCTCGCGTACATTTGCCTTGAGCGGCGTGCGCCGGCCGCGGCGCTCGATCGCCAGGTAGGCCTCGACGCTGTCGATGGCCCAGGACTCGATGACGCTGAGGAACTCCTGGAGCAGGTAGTCCGGGCCGAGCCGCTCGAGGCTCTGCCGCCGCACCTGCTGGTCGAAGAGGTTGGCCGCCGGGATCTCGGCGGTCGCCAGGGCTTCGCGCAGCAGGTCGAGGGCCTGGCCCTCGGTCGCGAAGTTCGGCCAGCCCCAGCCCTTCGCGTAGTAGTGGGCCGCGAGGGCGTCCACCGTGCTGACCTTGACCCCACAGTCGCCGGGGTTCTTGCCGAGCAGGTAGGTGAGAAGCTGCTCGGAGTAGCCGACCAGGGCGTTGGTGTAGGTGGTGAAGAGGATGGGGCCAACACCCTTGGCGATGAGGCGCTGGACGCGGTAGAGCGCCAGGGTGGACTTGCCGGTGCCGGGGCCGCCCTTCACCAGCGTGGGGCCGTGGCGGTCCTGGGCGACCAGCTCCTGTTGCTCGGGGGTGAGCCGGAGCAGGAAGCTGCCCAGGTCCTCCTCGGCGAAGCGCTCGACGGCCTCGGGCTCGGGCAGCACGTACTCGGGCTGGGCCGCGATGGTGGCGAGGGGGCGCGGGAAGAGGTTGTCGAGGATGCGGCTGATGAAGCGCTCGGGGATCGCAAGCTCCAGCAGGTCGTCCTCGGTGGACGCCGCGAGGGCCGCGGGCCGGTACTCCGCCGGGATCTGCCATTGGGCCAGGAGCGTGTCCGTCAACGGATACGGTAGGAGAGTACCGGGTATTGGGTATGGGGTATCGGGTATCGCGGACGACGACTCTATACCCGACACCCCGTACCCGACACCCGATGGCTGCTGCTGCGGCTCCAGCGCCTCATGGCCAGGCGCAATAGGAGGGGCGATAACATCGGGGAGCTCGTCCTCGTAGGTGCGCTCGTCGCGCTTGCGCACGCTCAGGAGCTTGACCCAGCCCTGCCCGATGCTGTAGAAGACCCGGTAGTCGCCGACGCGGGCCCGGTAGACGTTCGCATAGCCCTTGAGCTTCTTCGCGTCGCCCTGGGCCGAGTGGGGGTCGGCGGCCAGCACTTTCAGCTTCTGGCTGACCAGCTTGCTCACCTGCTTCGGCAGGTTGAGCGACTCGTTGAAGAAGGTCGGGGTGAAGGAGAGCTCGTAGGTCGTCATGGCTCCTGGCTCGACTCCCGCGCGGCGACCGCGTCCCGGATCTGCTTCAGCCGCCGTAGCACGGCGGTGATGTGCCCGCTCTCGAACTGTGCCGCGAGGGTGCCCTCCGAGAAGCGGTCGGCGCGCATATGCGCCGTCATCAGCTTGCGGAGGCTCGCAAGATCGGCGGTGGCCAGCGCCGTGTCCCAGCCCTCGACGTAGCGCTGCACCTCGGGCATCCAGCTCACCCAGTCGAACGGGGTGATGAACTGCTCCCGGTAGAGCGTCGCCACGAAGGCGCTGGCCTCAGGGCTGGCATCCCAGTAGGGGAACACCCCCTCTGGTGCATGCCACTCGCCGAAAGAGTATCCTTGCCGCTCGAAGATCGGCAGGAAGGCGAGGATGGCGTCGAGCTGTGTGAGGCTCAGGTCGGGCGCGTCTGGCGGCATCACAATCCCCTGTGGGCCGATTATCTCACATGAACGTTACGATGTTCCGCCTGCGACAGAACCAATGACGATATCGTCAGCTTCAAGACCGTCTTTCGATCATGGGGCGAGATCGACGTAGACTCCGTCGTGGTCGGTCACACGACGGCGGTCGAGTCCGTAGTAGGCCCGGAACTGCATGGGCTTGCCGGCCCGCTCCGCCCAGGCGTGGCTGAGGCAGATTGGGCATGATGAGGCTCCAGGGGTGGCACCGCTCCTCAGGCGCCGACGAGCCGCTTCAGCAGGGCGATGGTGGCCGCTTTGCTCAGGCCATGGTTGTCGCGGTGGCACCAGCCGAGCTGGAGACAGGCGGGGCAGCCCTCCGCACAAGGACAATGGGCGACGAGCTGGTGGGCGCGGGCGAGGAGCAGCTCGACGGACTGATAGGCCCGCTGCGCCAGCCCGATGCCGCCGGGCACGAGGTCGTAGATCAGGATGTGCGCGAGCGACTGCTGCCCGCCGAAGTGCCCGAGGAAGAGGCTGCCCAGGTCCCGGCGGTCGCAGAGGGCCACGCTTGGGATGAGGCTGACCAGGAGGTGCTCGACCCCGTGGAGCGCGGCCTGGAGCGGATCGGCCCGGTCGTCGTGCAGGTCGGTGACGGGCAGCGAGAAGATCGCCTCCTGGACATCGGCCTCGATCTCCAGCCAGAGGCCGCGCGTCCTGAGCGGGTCCGAGGTGAGCGGAGGATCGAAGCGCTGGGCGCCCCCGTTCACCTTCTGCATGTTGTGCAGGTAGAACTCGGCGTACTCGGTCACCGCCTCCTCCACCACGACCTCGCCGTAGCGGCAGCGCGCCGCCCGGCCCCCAATCGGTCGGGACGCCTCCTCCCGCTCCGGGGCCCAGCGCAGATCCAGCCTGGCCCGGGTGAAACGCCGCCCCTCCGATTGCCTGGTCTTCGGGTTGATGCGCCGTGGCTCGGGGTGGACCAGCACCTGCCTGCGCCCATGGTCAATCTGATCAACCCGGTAGTCGTCGCCCTCGTAGTAGTAGAGCGCGTTGGGGTGGGTCTCGCGGTAGAGCTGCGGCGGGCTGATCGTGCCGAGCGGCTCGGCGCTGCCGGCGCACAGGATCTCATAGCTGTTGTTGCCGACACCTCTGATCGACACGCGGCTGTGGGGCAGGTCCGAGCGGGTATAGACGTACTCCTGGCCCCCCGCCGGCGCGGCCTGCGCCGCGATGACCCCCTGGTCAATCAGCTTCTCGAAGACCTGGCGGGTCTCTGGCGGGAGGGTGCGGGCTTCAGCCTCCTGGATCGGCCACTCGCGCGCCATGCAGCGCAGGTGCCCCTCGTTGATGTAGATGTTCTTGGTGTCGAGGAGCGCCTCCTCCGCCTGCCCGTAGAGCAGATCGGCGGGGTTGTTGAGAAAGTGGGAGTCGAGGGGGTTGGGCGCGCCAATCAGCACCACGTGGGCGTCCTCGCGCTGGCGGCCGGCGCGGCCTGCCTGCTGCCAGAACGACATGCGGCTCCCCGGGAAGCCCGTCAGGATGCTCACCTCCAGGCCGCCGATATCAATGCCCATCTCGAGGGCGTTGGTCGCGTAGACCCCCCGGATGCGCCGGTCGCGCAGGCCCTGCTCGATCCGCTCGCGCACCTCGCGGGTGTAGCCGCCTCTGTAGGCCGCGAACTGCCCCGCCTGCTGGGCCCGAAGCGCCCGGCTGTCCTTCGTGCGGGCCAGGAGCTGCTCGGCCTCCTGCCGCGCCCGGGTGAAGGTGATCACCTGTTTGCCCGCCTGCACCGCCTTCAGCGTCAGGTCCATCGCGTCCATGCCCATCGCCCGCCGCTCGGTCGTATCGGGAAGGACGGGCTCCCAGAAGTGGACGTAGCGGCGCGGGCGGGCGGCGCCGTCGCGATCGACGAGCTCCAGGTTTCCCTGGCCGGTCAATCGGCCGACGAACTCCTCCGGGTTCGCGATCGTCGCCGAGCAGCAGATGAACTGCGGCTCCGCGCCGTAGTGTGTGCAGATGCGGAGCAGGCGGCGCAGGAGCATGGCGACGTTCGAGCCGAAGACGCCGCGGTAGGTGTGGACCTCGTCGAGCACGATGAACTTGAGGCGGGTGAAGAAGGCGCGCCAGTCGGGGTGCCGGGCGAGCATCCAGTGGACGAAGTCGGGGTTCGAGAGGGCGATGCGCGGCGGGCTCCGCCGGAGGGCCTGGCGCTCCTGCTGGCTGAGGTCGCCGTGCAGCCTGCCGAGGCTGATCGCAGGCCCGCCGTGGGCCAGGATGCCCTGCGTCAGCTCCTCCAGGGTCTTGAACTGGTCGTTGATCAGGGCTTTGATCGGGAAGAGGTAGAGCGCGCCCGCCCGCTGGTCCTCGATGCAGCGCTCCAGCACGGGCAGGTTGTAGCAGAAGGTCTTGCCGCTCGCCGTGCCGGTGACCACGACCAGGTTGCGCCCCTTGCGCGCGCGCTCGAGGCTCTCCGCCTGGTGGCTGTAGAGCCGTACCGGCGCCCCGCTCCGCTGTCCCAGCTTCGGGGCCGCCGCGGCGGCGAGCGGGGCCGGCAGGAGCGGGTCGGGCGCGCGGGTCACGGCGGGGCGCGGCGGCAGCTCGTGGCTCGAGCGCAGCGCCGCGGTCCTGTCCTTGCCCAGGGCTTCTCTGAAGTCCTTTGCCTCCTGCGCGCGCCGGTCCGCAGACGGGTCAATGATGCGCTCAACCGCGCGGTACATCTCCAGCGCGCCGGCGAAGCGGTCAGCAGGGTCGAGCTTGAGCGCCCGGTCAATAATGGCCGCACAGGCCTGGCTGAGGCCCGGTCGAGCCCGCGCCGCCGGGATGGATGCGATGCCCGCGAGGCGCGCCAGGGCCGAGACAGGCGGCTGCCCCGTGACGAGGTGGTACAGCGTCGCCCCGAGGGCGAAGAGGTCGCTGCGCTCGTCCGTCGCCTGCCGCTGAAGCTGCTCGGGCGGCGAGTAAGCCTCGGTCGCGGCGAGGGCGCCGCGGGCGGTCGGCGAGCCGAGGCGCTTGCCGATGCCGAGGTCGAGCAGCCAGGCGTTGCCGAGGTCGTCCACCTTGATGTTCAGCGGCTTGATGTCGCGATGGATGATCGCCGGCTGCTGCTGGTGCAGGTGGATCAGCGCGGTCAGGATGTGCAGGGCGATGGCGAGCGCCTCAAGCTCGGGGAGCGGGCCCCGTGTGGCGATGCGGTCCTGAAGACTCTCGCCCGCGATGTACTCCATCACGAGGATCTGGCCGGCGCCGGCGGCGGCGGGGAAGAAGTCGTACACGCGGGGCATGTTCGGCGTGCGCACCTGGCGCAGCATGGCCACCTCGAGCGCGAACTGCTCCTCCGCGTCGGGGTCCGTGTGCAGCGACTCTTTGACGGCGCACTGGCGCCTGCCCTCCAGATCTTCGGCGAGGTACACGGCCCCAAACCCGCCCTGTCCGAGGACCCGCAGGATCTTGTAGCGCCGGTCGATCGTTTGCCCCGGAGCGAGTGTCATCGCGCAAGTACCCCGTCCGCCCGCGGCGCGAGCAGCCCGATCTCGTGCAGCAGGCGCGACGGCCGCCCCTCGCTGCCGGTCAGCCAGAGCTGCCGGCGGGCCCTCGTCATCGCCACGTAGAGCTGGCGCCGCGCCAGGGCCAGCTCCTGCGCCGCGGCCGCGCGGTCCATCTCGGGGCGGAGACAGGGCAGCACGCCCTCGACGAGCCCCATGACGATGACGGCGTCGAACTCGCGCCCCTTGGCGCCGTGGATGGTGATCAGGCGCACACGATCACCTGCCTCCTCGTGTTTTGTCTCGCTCGCCGCCGGGATGCCGGCGGACTGGAGGGCGGTCAGCACCGGCGTGAGCAGACTTCACGTGGGCGCGAGGACGGCAATCTCCTGGGTAGGCACGCCCTCGGCGAGCAGGCCGGCCACCACCCGGCAGATCTGCTCCGCCTCCTCGTCGCTCCAGCGGGCCGGCAGGTAGACCGGCGGCGGGCCGTGCCGCGCGGGGAGTTGGCTCGAGGCCGGATCGGGGAGCAGGCCGCGCGCGTGGGTGAAGATCTCCGCGGTCGTTCTGAGGCTCTCTGGGAGCACAACGTCGTACTGCCCGGGCTCGGGGAGCGTCTGGGCCAGGCGCGTCACGCGGTAGATGGCCTGGTCCTGGTCGGCGATGATCAGCAGGCTCTGGCGGGCGAGGCTGCGCGCCAGGGCGAGCTGGCGGTCGCTCAGGTCCTGGGCCTCGTCAACGATGACGTGGTCGCAGCGGGCGGTCGAGCGGGTGCTCTGGAGCGCGGCCAGGGCGATCAGGGCATAGTCGTCGAAGTCGAGCCGGCGCCGCTCGCGCAGGAGGCGGTCGTAGTGCTGGGCGACCTGGAAGATCGCGGCGTAGTCGTCGCTCTCCAGGCTGCCCGTGCGCTCCACGCGCTGGTCGAGGTACTCGTCCAGGGTCCGCAGGTCGCCGCCCTTGATCAGGCGGATCTCGTCGAGGAACCGCTTCGCGTCGTGCTCAAAGATGTCGCGCGGGCCCAGGCCGTAGCGCGCCTCCTTCACCGCCTCGCGCACGAGGGTCAGGCGCTCGCCCTCGCCGCTAAGCACGGTGTAGCCGGGGAACTGGCGTTTCACGTAGGGCCAGCACCAGTGATGCACCGTGCTGATCTGGACGCGCGACCAGACGCGCGATGGGAACTCCGTGAGGCGCGCCTGAAGTCCATCGGCCAGCGTGGTGTTGTAGCAGAGGAACAGGACCGTGGACTCGTTGCTCCGGCGGGCCGTTCGCTCGCAGAGGTGCGCGGCGCGGTGGAGGGCCGCCAGGGTCTTGCCGCTGCCGGCCACGCCGCCCACGACGATCTCGCCCCGCAGTGGAGCTTCGACGATCTGCCGCTGGACTGGCGTCAGGTGCTCAATCATAGAGGTTCTGGGCTTCCGGCGCCCTGCCCGTACAGCTTACCCCGCCGCTTCCTCGGGCACAAGGGATGTCTGGTTGGCCCTGCCTGGTTTCCGCACCTAACCCCTGCAACCCACAGCGGCCAGTTGTGGGAGATCTCGGGCAGGTAGTACTGCGTGAAGTCCGTCGGCTGCGCCGGCCCCTCAGCCAGGTGGCGGTAGAAGCAGGATTTGCAGAGCGGGGGCATCGTGTCGTTGCGGCTCTTCGCCCAGACGACGCTGGCCGCCCTGTCGCAGCTCGGGCAGTTGATCGTTCCTATGGAGTCCGTCATACGAGCACCCCGGGTAGTACCAACTCCATTTCCTAGTGCGCTTTCAGCGCAGGGTCTTGGGTGTAGGGCATAGGGTATGGCGTCCTGAAGCC
>DAOLDO010000021.1:0-20131 GCA_035327325.1 Chloroflexaceae bacterium
CGCACAGCGCGGGCGGTGACGACCAGGCGACGGATGGTCGCGCGGTCGCGGAGCAGGAGCAGCCCGAAGCCGAGCGCTACCTCCTCGCCGCCTCAGCCGACCATCGTCGGGGATCGCTCTGGAGGCGCCGCGAACGGCCTGACGATGGCCACTCGGAGAGCACGGTCAAAGCGCTGGCGCCCCGGACGCTGCTGCACGCGCTCGCCCTGGGGCGCGCCCTGCGACCGCTCCAGCGCAGGGTCGCCTCGCGCGTGGCCGAGGAGCTGGAGGAGCAGGCGACGATTGTGAGCTTCGCCGATACCCAGCTCTGGCACCCGGTCCTGCGGGCGCGGCCGGAGCGCTGGCTCGATCTGGTGCTGATCATTGACCAGGGCGCCTCCATGGAGCTCTGGCGCGACACCATCGGCGAGTTTATCCAGCTAGCGCAAGGCTACGGCATCTTCCGCCAGGTGCTCACCTACGGCATCACGACCGACAGGACAGCGCCGTGGCTCAGGCCATACGTGGATCTGACCGGGGGGCGCTCGGATGCTCGGGAGCCCGGCATCCTCGGCGACCCGAGCGGCCGCCGCCTCTTTCTGGTGATGAGCGACTGTGTCGCCGAAAGCTGGTACGACCCGGCCTCGACCCTGCTCCTCCAGTCGCTCGCCGCCCATGGGCAGCTTGCGCTGATCCAGCTGCTGCCCGAGCGCATGTGGTCGCGCACCGCCCTCGGCCCGAGACCTCAGGCCCTGCTCCACGCGAGCGGCTCCCCCTATCCGGGCAGCTTCCTGCGCGAGGCGCTCGGGCTCGACGACGTCGAGCAAGGCGGGCTGGCCGTGCCCGTAGCGGCGCTCGATCCGTCCTCGCTCGAGCATGTGGCGCGCCTGATCGCGGGACTGCCGGGCGCGGCCGCGCTCGGCACCATCTTCGCGCCCGGCCCTACCCTGGCCAACTCGGCGGCATGGGAGCCGCCCGCCGACATCGAGGCGCGGGTGGCGCTGTTCGAGGCTCAGGCATCGCCGGCCGCCCGCGAGCTGGCCCGTCGCATGGCCGTGCTCCCGGTGACCCTGCCGGTCACACGGCTGATGGCCCAGGGCTGCCGGCCGGCCGCGGGGCTGCCTGAGATTGCCGAGCTCTTCCTGAGCGGGCTGCTGGTCGTGGAGGCGGGTCGGGGCCGCGACCCTGACCAGGTGCTCTACCAGTTCGTCGAGGGCGCACGGGTCCTCCTTGCGCGCACCGTCACGGTGGAGGAGCGCCGGAGCAGGCTTCTGGAGGTTGGCCGCGAGATGGCCCGGCTCCTCTACCTGCCGACGACCCCCGACACCTTCGAGGCGTTGGTCCGCATGCTCTGCGAGCCGGCGGAGGAAAGCAGCTTCAGCAAGGATTTCGCGCTGCTGACCGCCCGCACGCTCGAGCTCCTGGGCGGGGCGACCGCGCTGCGGCAGGCCGAGCAGCTCTGGCGGCGCTTTCCACGGCAGCCGGCCACGGGGCCGGAGCGGGCTGCCCCCGAACCCCCGGATACGCCCCCCGCTGCGGCCGGCCCCTCCCAGGCCGGGTGGGCAACGGAGCCGCCAGAAACCGTCGCCGGCCCGGGGCGCGCCTGGGCCGTCAGCGCAAAAGACCTCGAGCTGCTCGCCACGCTGCTCTCCGAGGACTCAGCGCTGATAGGCAGGCTCCTCGCCGAGAGCATCCCGGGCGTCGCGGACCCGCGACCGGAGGGCAGCCAGACGTCCGACCCGGCCCCCCAGGCGCCGCCCCCTTCGCGGCGCCCGCTGGCGTCATGGGGCGAGGGCAACCAGGCACGGCTGGCGGTAGCTCTCGCGGAGCTGGACACGCGCTTCGCGGAGCTGCGCGCCCGGTGGGAGCTTGTCGCCGCGCGAGTTGACGCCCATGACCAGAGCCTTCCCGCGCTGTACCAGGACGAGCTGGACCAGGCGCGCCAGGCGCTCGACGATGCGGCTCACGGGATCGCGCGCATTGACCAGCAGCTCCACGCCGTCGCCGCGCGCCTGGAGCGGCTACGCGGCAGCCTGCGGGCCTTGCTGGGCCTGTTCCCCAGCCCGGGCGATTTTGATCGGCTCGAGCTGAGCGCGAACCTGATCGCCGAGGTGGGCCGGCACCTCGACCGGGCTGAAGCAAAGCTCGAGACCATAGCGCGGCTCCCCCAGGTTGTCGCCGCCGCGACCCGGCGACTCACCCAGCTCCTCGAAGTCCACGCTCAGGCCCTGAGCGCGCTGGCAGGTCTGGGGGTCGGCGGCCAGCAGCTCGTCGGCGAGCGCGACCTGCTGCTGGAGACCAGGAGGCTCGTCGAGGCCCTGCCGTCGGCGCTGCGCGACGGCGCCGCCAACGCCCTGCTCGCGCTGCCGCCTCAGTGGGTGGCAGACGCCAAGCGGCATGTGGACGCAAGCACGCGCCGGATCGAGGCGGGAGTGCAACGGCTCCGTCGGTGGCGCGAGCAGGTCGAGGATGCCGACGCCCAGTTCGCCGACCTGGAACGACTGGTCGCCCAGCTGGGCCGGCGGAAAGCGGGGCTCCAGCAGCTGCGCCGCGGCGAGGTGCTGGGGCAGTCCTTTGTCGAGCTCCAGCAGCGGCTCGCAGAGCTCCAGCGTGACCGGCGCACCCTGGACGTCGCAGGGGGCCCCGCCTTCGCCGACGCTCTCGATCGCACCGTCGAGCTGGCCGAGACCCTCGAGGCGGAGCTCGAGCAGGCGGGCGAGGACCTCGACTACCTCCGCGCGACGCTCCGTGACCTGGGCGAGAAGCTGGACGCGCTGCGGCTTCGCCTACGTCAGGGGGAAGCGGGCCCCTTCCCCGTGGCCTGGGACAGCACCGGCAAACGCCTGGAGGAGCTCGCGGGGCGTCTGCTCGCCATGACGGCGCCGGCGCGCGTGGAGCACACCGGCCAGACAGAGCGGGAGGTCAAGCAGGCCGACGCCCTTGCCCGCGATCTGGAGGCGCTGGATAGGCGCATCGCCAAGACCGAGGAGCAGCGGGACGCGCTCCAGCAGCAGATGCGCAGCCCGCTGCTCCAGCGCGACCAGCGCTGGGCGGACGACCTCAGCGCGCTCGGGGATCAGGCCAAGAAGTATGGACGGCCAAACTGGCCGCCGCAGAGCCGCCCGCGGCAGCTCGCCGCCGACGCGCGCAGCCTGTTGGGCCGGATCGGCCGGCTGCCCCGGGCGGATATAGCGATCCATGAACAGCAGCTCAGAGGGACCGTGACGACCGTCGAGAAGCTGGTGGCCGACATCGTCGCGATCGAGCAGCGCAGCGCAGATATTCGCAGCCGCCTCTCCAGCCTGAGCCAGCAGGCGGCCACGGCCCGCCGGCGCCTCGAGCCCGTGGTGGCGCCGATGGCCAGGCTCGTCGCCGCCAGGGCCGCCAACGACCGCCTGCGACAGCTCCACGACGAGGCCCACACGCTCAGGAACAGGCTGTGGTCCGAGCCGATCTCCGGCGCTGTCGAGGGGCTGGGCCGCGAGGCCGAGATCCTCGCGCAGCGCATCCCTGAGGCGTGCGCGGCCTACCTCGCGGCGCTCGGCGGCAGCTACAGCCGCGAGCTGCAGGGCCTCGGCTCGGAGCTCGCCCGCATCAACCAGTACGCCCCACTCCAGCGCGAGCGCCCCCTGCATGAGTGCCGTGAGGGCTACGGGCGGCTGGCCCAGCAGGTGATCCCGGGGGACCAGCCGATCAACCTCGACCAGACCGTAGACCGCATCCTCCACCTCGACCGCATCCTCAAAGAGCTGCGTGCCCTGGCCGCCAAAGTGGCCTTGGTCGCGGGCGTCGTCCAGGAGCGCTGGACGGCAGTGACAACGACGGCTCAACAGGCAAGGGCGAGTCTGGACGCGCTGTCCAGCGAGGCCGCAGCGTGGCCGCCGGTGCCTTTCTCGCGCGACAGCATCGAGCAGCGGCTGCGGCGGGCCGACCAGCTCGCCAATACTACGCGAACAAGCGAAACCCTCGGGGAGTACAGGCGCCGCGCTGGCCGCGCGGTCGCCGCCTACAAGGACTGCCTGCGCGAGGCCGCCAGTGCGGGTCGGCGCCTGGAGCGCGCGCGCGGCGCGCTGGTGTGGAACGAGCAGCAGGTGACGCGCTGGCTCTACATCCTCGAGAAGCGCGTCGCGGAGCCGGACGTGCCGGCCTGGTTGCGCGAGCTGGCACTGATGCGCCAGAGTCGGATCGACCAGCAGCTCAAGACCCTGCACATCGAGTATAACGCGGGCTACCCGGCCTTAACACCCCAGGCTGTCGCGGCGCGGCTCCACAAGCTCTGGCTGGATGCCCAGGAGCCGATCGGTGCCCGCCGTGGCATGGAAGACACGGACCAGGCCCTGGTCACCCAGGTTGCCTCAGACGGCACGATGCGCGTGGAGCTGAGCTCCCCTCAGGTGAAGCGGCGCCGGTAGTTGCCATGGCGGGAGGCCGTGGAGTCGCCCCAGATGCCGGTCAGGCAGCCAGCTCCAGGAACGCCGCCAGGGCGGGGCTCTGCGGGCGACCGACCACGCTGAGCCAGCTGAGCTGCCGGCGCAGCACCAGCTCGGGGGCGCGCACGGAGGCCAGCTGCCCGCTCCGCAGCTCCGCGCCCACCGTGGCCGCCGAGACGATCGCCAGGCCCAGGCCGGCGGCCACAGCCCGCTTGATCGCCTCGGTGCTGCCGATCTCGAGCACGACGCGGGGCGCCAGGTCGCGCTCGCGCAGGGCGATCTCGATCACCTCGCGCGTGCCCGAGCCGGGCTCGCGTAGCACCAGGGGCTCCTCGAGCAGCCTGGCCAGCGGCACGGCCTCGGCGCCGACCAGGGGGTGCTCGGGCGGTGCGATCACCAGCAGCTCATCCTCGCGCCACGGCGTTATGACAACCTCTGCGTCGTCCACGGGGCCCTCGACGAAGGCGATGTCGAGGGGTGAAGCGTGCAGGTGCTCGACCACCTGCTGGGTGTTGCCGATGTCGAGGGTGAGGCGCACGCCCGGGTAGCGCCTGTGGAACGCCGCGATCAGGGGCGGCAGCAGGTAGATGCCCACGGTGCTGCTGGCCCCGATGGTCAGGCTGCCCGCCTCGAGGTCGCGCAGATCGGCCAGGGCCTGCACGGCGGCCCGCTCGCTGGCGAAGATGCGCCGCGCGTGGGACAGCAGCACCACGCCCGCCGCCGTCAGGGCGATCGGGCGCGCCGAGCGGTCAACCAGGGTCAGGCCCAGCTGCTCCTCCAGCTCGCGGATCGCCTTCGAGACGGCCGGCTGGCTGATGAACAGCCCCTCGGCCGCCCGGCTGAAGCTGCGGGCCTCGGCCAGGGCCGTGAAGACGCGCAGGGCGTGCAGGTTGAGCATCGTATAACCTCGGAGTTATGGAAAGATAAGTAATCGCCTCTTTCATTATACTGTGGGCCGTGGTATCGTCGCCCCATGACCCGCGCCGAAGCACAGCACCCCGCTCAGCGTCTGAGCAAGCCGGTCGCCGCCCTGGCCCCCGGCGTCGCCCTGACCGTCGGTCTCGGCGCCGCGGCCTACGTGGCGCAGCAGGTCGAGGTGGCCCTGATCGGCCACGCGGTGATCGAGGCCCTGGTGATCGCGATCTTGCTCGGGATGCTCTGGCGCAACCTGCGCGGGGTGGCGCCCGCGGCCCAGCCGGGGGTGCAGTTCACCGCGAAGCGCGTGCTGGAGCTGGCGATCGTCCTGCTTGGCGCCTCGGTTGACCTGCCGCGCCTGCTGGCGGCCGGGCCGCGCCTGCTGCTGGCGATCGTCACCCTGGTGGCGGTGAGCCTCGCGGCGAGCATGCTGATCGGGCGGGCCCTGGGGCTGAACCCGCGCCTGGCCATCCTGGTGGCGGCGGGCAACGCGATCTGCGGCAACTCGGCCATCGCCGCGATCGCCCCGGTGATCCGGGCGCGCAAGGAGGATGTGGCCAGCGCCATCGCCCTGACCGCCCTCCTGGGCGTGCTGGTGGTGCTCACGCTGCCGCTGCTCATCCCGCTGTTCGGGCTCACCTACTACCAGTACGGCGTGCTCGCCGGCATGACGGTCTACGCGGTGCCGCAGGTGCTGGCGGCCACCTTCCCGATCAGCCCCTGGAGCGGCGAGGTAGGCACACTGGTCAAGCTGGTGCGCGTGCTGCTGCTCGGGCCGGTGGTGCTGCTCTTCAGCCTGCTCTTCCGCGAGCGCGGCGCGGGCGGGAGGCCCGGCCTCGGCCAGCTGGTGCCCTGGTTCATCGCCGGCTTCGTCGCCCTCGGCGCCCTGCGCAGCCTGGGGCTCCTGCCCGCGTCCGTCGCCGAGCCCCTGCGCGAGCTGAGCCGCTGGCTGACCGTGGCGGCGATGGCCGCCCTCGGCCTCGGTGTTGACATTCATTCGTTACGTCAAGTCGGACCAGCGGTGGCCGCGGCGGTGCTCGGCTCGCTGGCCGTGCTGATCGCACTCAGCCTGCTGCTGATCCGGGTGTTCGGCATCGCCGGGCTGTAGAAGTCAGGTGGGTCGCACCGGCGCGGATCACACCTCAGACCTCACACCTCGGCCCGGTGTACAATGGCGGCCACTCACGTCAAGGAGGACACGGTGCACAAGTTCCTGATCCACAATCACGGCGACCACGTGGGGGTCGCCACCGAGCCGATCGAGGCGGGGGAGCGGGTGGTCGGCGTCTTCATGGACGACGACAGCACGGTCGAGGTGGTGGCCAAGGCGGCCATCCCCCTGGGCCACAAGATCGCGATCACGAGCGTGGGCGAGGGCTGCGATGTGCTGAAGTACAACGTGAAGATCGGGCGGACGCCCACGGGCTTCGAGCCGGGCGACTATGTGCACACGCATAATTTGAAGACGGCGAGGTGGTGAGATGACGCTCAACGGCAAGCCCCTGCTCGGCTACCGCCGCGAGAACGGCCGCGTCGGCGTGCGCAACCACGTCGTCATCCTGCCGGTGGACGACATCTCCAACGCCGCCGCCGAGGGCATCGGCAACCTGATCAGCGGCACCCTGGCCCTGCCCCACGCCTACGGGCGCCTCCAGTACGGCGCCGACCTCGACCTGCACTTCCGCACCATGATCGGCATCGGCAGCAACCCCAACGTCGCCGCCGTGCTGGTGGTCTGCATCGAGCCCAACTGGGCCAGGCGCGTCGCCGACGGCATCGCCGCCACCGGCAAGCCGGTCGAGTTCCTCTCGATCGAGGGCAGGGGCGACCTCGAGACGATCCGCAGAGGCGCCTGGAAGGCCAAGGAGTTCGTGCAGTGGGCCGGCGAGCTGCAGCGCGAGCCGGTCGAGCTGGGCGAGTTGACCGTCAGCATCAAGTGCGGCGAGTCGGACACCACCACCGGCCTCGGCTCCTGCCCCACCGTCAGCTACGCCGTGGACCGCATCGTCGAGGCCGGCGGCACCGTCTTCTTCGGCGAGACCAGCGAGCTCACCGGCGGCGAGCACCTGATCGCCGAGCGTATGGCCACGCCCGAGCTGCGCGCGAAGTTTATGTCAATGTACGACGACTATATCCGCGAGATCAAGGCCCAGGGGGTGGATCTGCTCGGCTCGCAGCCCACCGAGGGCAATATCGCCGGCGGCCTGACCACGATCGAGGAGAAGGCCCTGGGCAACATCCAGAAGACGGGCAGCCACAAGGTGATTGGCGTGCTCGGGCCCGCCGAGGCGCCCCAGAACGGCCCCGGTACCTACTTCATGGACAGCTCGTCGGCCGCCGCCGAGTGCGTGACCCTGATGGCCGCGGGCGGCGCCGTGGTCCACTTCTTCCCCACAGGCCAGGGCAATGTGATCGGCAACCCGATCGAGCCGGTGATCAAGGTCTCGGCCAACCCGCATACGGTGAAGCATATGGCCGAGCACATTGACGTGGACGTGAGCGGCCTGCTGGCGCGCACGATTAAGCTGCCCGAGGCGGGCGAGGCCCTGATGGAGTGCCTGCGCCGCACGGTCAACGGGCGCCCCACGGCGGCCGAGGCCCTGGGCCACCGCGAGTTCTCGATGACCAAGCTCTATCGCAGCGCGTAGGGCCCCGTCAAACCCTGTTTGACGGGGAGGAGCGAGGTTTCGGCGGAGGTAACCTCTATGGAGATCACACCCTCCCTCTTGATTGATGGGCGGTGGAGCAGCCCGTCTCGCGTGCGCGAGGTGCGCGCGCCGGCGACCGGCGCCGTGCTGGCCAGGATCGGCATGGCGGGGCGCGAGGAGGCCGAGGCGGCTGTGGAAGCGGCGGCGCGGGCGCTGCCGGCCTGGCGGCGCACCACGGGGATGGAGCGCTCGGCCATCCTGGCCCGGGCCGCCGCCCTGATCGGCGAGCGGGCCGAGGCGATCGGGCGCGCGCTGAGCGAGGAGACGGGCAAGCTCCTGCGCGAGGCGGTGGGCGAGGTGCGCTTCGGCGCCGACTACTTCGCCTGGTTCGCCGGCGAGGCCAGGCGCCTCGAGGGCCTGCGCGGGGTCTCGGGCCGCAACGGCGGGCCGCAGCTGGTGCTGCGCCGGCCGGTCGGCGTGGTCGCCACGCTCACCCCCTGGAACTTCCCCGTCTCCATCCAGGCCCGCAAGCTGGCGCCCGCCCTGGCCGCCGGCTGCACCGTGGTCGCCCGGCCGAGCGAGCAGGCGCCCCTGTCGGTGATCGCGCTGATGGCGTGCCTGCAGGAGGCCGGCCTGCCCCCCGGGGTCGCCAACCTGCTGATCGGCCCCGCCGGGCCGATCACCGAGACCCTGCTCGCCGACCAGCGCGTGCGCCTGATCAGCTTCACCGGCTCGACGCCCGTGGGCCAGATGCTCTACGAGCGCTCGGCCGCGGCGATGCGCCGGGTCGCCCTCGAGCTAGGCGGCTGCGCGCCCTTCGTCGTCTGCGATGATGCCGACCTGGAGCGGGCGGTGGACCAGGCCATGATCGCCAAGTTCCGCAACTACGGCCAGTCGTGCATCGGCGCGAACACTTTCTACGTGGCCGAGCCGCTGTACGAGCGCTTCGTCGAAGCCTTCGCCGCCCGCATGGCGGCGCTGCGCCCGGGCGACCCCCTGGACGACGCCAGCAGCTACGGCCCGCTGATCAACGCGCGGCGCCGCGACGAGCTTGTCGCCCTGGTCGAGCGGGCCCAGGGGGCGGGGCTGGAGCCGCTGGCCCGCGGCCCCGCGTGCCCGCCCGGGCTGGACCCCGCGTGCTATCTGGCCCCGGCCCTGCTCGGGGCGCCGCGGCTGGACGGCGTTGACGCCGCCTTCCTCGCCCAGGAGCTCTTCGGGCCCGTGGCCGTTGTGGTCGGCTTCGACGACCTGGAAGGGCTGCTGGCCCAGCTCAACGCGCAGCCCCTCGGCCTCGCCGGCTACGTCTTCGCGGGCGACCAGGCCCGGGCCCTGCGCATCGGGGCGCGCCTCGAGGTCGGCATCGTCGGCGTGAACGACGGGCTGCCAAGCGCCGCCAACGTGCCCATGGGCGGCGTGAAGCAGAGCGGCCTCGGTCGCGAGGGCGGCCACGAGGGCCTCGAGGAGTTCCTCGAGCTCCAGTACCTGGCCCTGGCCGCGCCGCTGGCGTGAGGGAGAACGAGCGTGCGGGAGGGCGGGCGAATAAGAGCGGGCAGCGTGATGTGGAGGTGTTGGGTCGCCCCGGCGTGGGCGCCCACGCTGGAGCGACCTTCCGTCATGGACCCGGGAGGCGTTGAGTGACCGTGCTGATCGTCGGCGGGCTGGTGGTGCTCGGGGCCTCGCTGCTGGGCGGGATCACGGGCTTCGGCTTCGCCCTGGTCTGCACGCCGCTGCTGCTCAGCCTGGGCCTGCCCCTGTCCGTGGTGGTGGTGACCAACCTCTGCCTGGCCCTGGTGACTCGCATCTCGGTGGCCTACAGGCTGCGGGGCGACCTGGAACTACGGCGGGTGGCGCTGCTCGTGGGCGCCAGCCTGCCGGGCATCCTTCTGGGCAGCTGGACGATCAGCGTGGTCGAGCCGCGCCCGCTCAAGATCGCGGCGGGCGCGGTGGTGATGCTGGCGACCCTGCTGATCGCCCGCTCGCTGACCCGCCCCCCGGCCCCGGCCATCCCGGGCGCCACCGCGGCGGCGGGGGCCCTGGCCGGCTTCATGGGCGCCACCACATCGCTGAACGGCATCCCGCCGGTGCTGCTGCTCGCCCGCGACCGGGTCTCGCCGCGCCGGTTCCAGGCCAACCTGGCCCTGTTCTTCATCGGCAGCAACCTGATCACCCTCGCCGTCCTGGCCGCCCAGGGCGCGCCGATCGCCGCGGCCCTGCTGCCCCGCGGGCTGGTGTGGCTGCCGATCGCCCTTGCCGGCAACCTGATCGGGGTGCGCCTGGGCACGCGCCTGCCCGACCTGCTGTTCCGGCGCATCGCCCTCGCCGTCGCCTTCGTCGCCGGAGCGCTGGCGGTCGTGACGGCCTGAGACAGCCCAACGCCTGCCCGAATGCAAGGGCGCCCCGGCGCCAACCGCAAGCCATGGGCCTGATGCGATCAAATGAAGGAGTGCTCCATGCGCGTCGTGATCAGCGAGCTGATCTGGGAGCCGGCCCTGGAGCCCCTGCGGGCCGCCGGAGCCGAGCCCGTCTACGCGGCGGACCTGTGGCGCCGCCCCGACGATCTGCGGGCCGCCCTGGCCGGCGCCGAGGCCCTGGTCGTGCGCAACCAGACCCGCGTCACGGGCGACCTGCTGGCGGCGGCCCCCCGGCTGAAGGTGGTGGGCCGCCTGGGCGTCGGCCTCGACAACATTGACCTGGCGGCCGCGCGCGAGCGCTCCGTCCAGGTGGTCTTCGCGCGAAGCTCGAACGCCGTGGCCGTGGCCGAGTACGTCTTCGCCGCGATGTTCGAGGCGGCCCGGCGCCTGGCCGCGGCCACGGCCGACGTGCGCGCCGGCGGCTGGGACCGCCAGGGCTTCACCGGCTCCGAGCTGTACGGCAAGACCCTCGGCATCGTCGGGCTCGGCGACATCGGCGGGCGGCTCGCCAGGCGGGCCCAGGCGTTCGGCATGCGTATCGTCGCCAGCGACCCCCAGGTGACTACGAGCAGCCCCACGGTGGCCGAGTACGGCGTGGCCCTGCTGCCCCTCGATCGGCTCCTGGCCGAGTCCGACTTCGTCTCGCTGCACGTGCCGCTGGTGCCGGCGACGGCGGGCATGATCAATGCTGAGCGCCTGGCCCTGATGAAGCCGACCGCCTGGCTGATCAACACCGCCAGGGGCGGCGTGATCGACGAGGCGGCCCTGGCCGACGCGCTGCGCGCCGGGCGCCTCGGCGGCGCCGCCCTCGACGTGCGGGCCAGCGAGCCGCCGGGCCCGGACGACCCCCTGGCCGGCGCCCCCAACCTCGTCCTCTCGCCCCACATCGCCGGTATCACCGCCGAGTCGCACGAGCGCACCGCGACCATGGTGGTGGACGATGTGCTGCGCGTGCTCGGCGGTCGCGCGCCCCTGAATCCGGCCTGAGGAGAGAACTATGACCACCCCAACCTTGTTCGCGGCCGATGAGCTGCTGGGCTACGCGGCGGCGCTGTTGGCCGCCTCGGGCCTGCCCGCGGACGACGCGGCCCTGGTGGCGGCGATCGTCGTTCAGGCCGACCTCGACGGCGTCGAGACCCACGGGCTGGGCCGCCTGGCCAACTACCTCGAGCGGCTGCGGCGCGGCGTGGTCAACCCCCGCCCCCAGATGCGCCTCGCGCGCGAGCGCGGCGCCACCGCCGTGCTCGACGCCGACAACGGCATGGGCCAGCTCGCCGCCGCGCGCGCCATGGACGAGGCCGTGCGCCTGGCCCGCGCCGCCGGGATCGGCTGGGTCGCGGTGCGCCGCAGCAACCACTGCGGCGCCATGTCTTATTATGTCAACAAAGCCGTTGAGGCCGGCATGATCGGCCTGGCCCTGACCAACAGCCCGCCGGGCATGGCGCCCTACGGCGGGCGCGAGGCGTTCCTGGGCACCAACCCGATCGGCGTCGGCATCCCTGTGGCCGGGGGCGACCCGATCGTGCTCGACATGGCCACGAGCGCTGTGGCCAGGGGCCAGATCATCAAGGCCGAGCGGGCCGGCCGGCCCATCCCCCCCGGGGTGGCTGTGGACGCGGCGGGCGCGCCGACCACCGACGCGGCGGCGGCCCTCAAGGGCGCGCTGCTGCCCATGGCGGGCGCCAAGGGCTACGGGCTGGCTCTGGCCGTCGAGCTGCTGTGTGGGGCCATGAGCGGCGCGGCCATGGCGACGGAGATGCCCTCGTTCTTCGACAACTGGGAGCAGCCGTCGAACGTGGGGCACGTGCTGGCGGCGATTGACGTCGCGGCCTTCGGCGATCCGGAGGAGTTCGGCGCGCGGGCCGCCGGCCTGGCGGCGGGGCTGCGGGCGGTGCCGCCGGCCGAGGGCCACAGGGGCGTCATGGTGCCGGGCGAGCGCCGCGCCGCCCTGGCCCGCGAGCGGCGTTCCCGCGGCGTGCCCGTCCCCGCGACGACGCTGGCCTTGCTGGCGCCCCACGCCGAACGCCTCGGTGTCGCCCAGCCGGCGGCCGGCGCCGAGCAAGGCTGAAGGCTGAACGGCAGACGGCGCCCGCGCCCGCCAAACGATCGGAGGATGGCGATGAGCAGCCTGAGCGAAGATGACCCCCTGCGCATGACCATCGAGCCCTACACGGCGGAGCACCGTGACGCGGTCGTGCAGCTGTCGCTGCGGGCGTGGGCGCCGGTGTTTGCGTCGCTCCAGAGCGCGCTCGAGCCCGCGATCTCCCAGGTCCTTTTTTCGGACTGGCGCGCGAGCCAGCGGCAGGCGGTCGAGGCCGTCTGCGACGACGAGGACGCCCACGTCTGGGTCGCCATCGTCGGCGGCGAGCCGGTGGGCTTCGTCGCCGTCAAACTCCACGCCGCCGAGAAGATCGGCGAGGTTTACATGATCGCGGTGGACCCCGCGGCCCAACGCCGCGGGGTTGGCGCCGCGCTGATGGCCTTCGCCACCGACTGGATGCGGGAGGCCGGCATGCTGGTCGCCATGGTCGCGACCGGGGGCGACCCGGGCCACGCCCCGGCGCGCCGGGCCTACGAGAAGCTTGGCTTCGCCCCGCTGCCCCTCGCCCAGTACTACAAGCGGCTGTAGGCGACGCCCGCCGGGCATCTGCGCGAGCGAGGGCGCCAAGGGTCCCCTGCTGCCAGATCCCCGCGCTCCCCATGACCAGCCCCGACCGGTACAGGGTGGTACAATACCGGGGCCATGGCCTGCGCTCCCGGTCGTCCGGCGCCCCCGGCCATTCATCGTGCGACACACTGGCCGGCCACCCCGGGCACACCGAAGCGATATGAGCACCACCCACGCCTTTGGCCCGCTCCTGCGCGAGCTGCGGGCCGACCGAGGGCTGACCCAGGAGCAGCTCGCCGCCGTCGCGGGCTGCGCCGCCGAGACGGTCCGCTCCTTCGAGAGCGGCCGCCGCCGCCCCTCGTCGGCCCTCGCCCGCCGCCTCGCCGACGGCCTCCGGCTGCCCCCCGACGAGCACGCGCGGTTTCTCCACGCCGCCCGGGGGGCGGACCAGCCGCCGCCGGACCCCGCGCCCGTGCCGCCGGCCGACTTCCTCGCCGGCGGCCTCCTGGCCACCAAGCTCTTCGCCCCGCCGCCGCCCGCCCACGCCGTCCCCCGCGCGCGCCTGCTCGCCCGCCTGGCCGGGCGCCCGGCCAGGCTCACCCTGGCCGTGGCGCCCCCCGGCTTCGGCAAGAGCACCCTGCTCGCCCAGCTTGTCGCCGCCCAGGCCGGGGTCACCCCCGCCGCCTGGCTCTCGCTCGACGAGGAGGACGCCGACCCGGCCCGCTTCCTGGCCTACCTGGCGGCCGCCCTGCGGCAGGCGTCGCCGGCCGTGGGCGCGAACGCCGCGGCGCTGCTCAAGGCCGCCGCGCCGCCCCAGGTCGTCGTCACCAGCCTGATCAACGACCTGAGCGCCCACCCCGCCCCAATGGCCCTCGTGCTCGACGACTACCACGCCATCGGCGGGCGCGCCGTCCACGATCTGCTGGTCACGCTGGTCGAGCGTGGGCCGCCCGGGCTGCGCCTCGCCGTCGCCGCCCGCAGCGACCCGCCCCTGCCCCTGGCCCGCTGGCGCGCCCGCGGCCTGCTGGCCGAGCTGCGCGCCGCCGACCTGCGCTTCGACCGCGCCGAGGCCGCCAGCTTCCTCGTCGAGGGCCTCGCGCTCCCCTTGAGCGAGGCCGACGTGTCGGCCCTTGAGGCTCGCACCGAGGGCTGGGTCGCCGGCCTCCAGCTCGCCGGTCTCTCGCTCCAGGGCCGCGCCGACGCCGAGGGCTTCATCGCCGCCTTCGGCGGCAGCCACCGCTACGTGCTCGACTACCTGGCGGGCGAGACCCTGGCGACCCTGCCGGCCCACCTGCGGGCCTTCCTGCTGCAGACCGCGGTGCTGCGCCGGATGTGCGCGGCCCTGTGCGACGCGGTGCTCGGCGTCGCGCAGGCGGGCGGCGACGAGGCCGGCTATAGCGGGCTGCTCCTCGCCGAGCTGGAGCGGCGCAACCTCTTCCTGATCCCCCTGGACGAGCAGGGCGTCTGGTGGCGCTACCACCACCTGTTCGCCGATATGCTCGGGGTCCAGCTGCGGGCGGGCGCCAGCGCCGCCGAGGTGGCCGCGCTCCACGCCCGCGCGGCCCGCTGGTACGCCGGGGCCGGCGACGACGAGGAGGCGTTCCACCACGCCCAGGCCGCCGGCGACGCGGATCTGGCCGCGGCCACGCTCGAGCGCGCCGCCCCGCAGCTGATCGCCCAGGGCGCCCTGAGCACCCTGCTGCGCCGCCTGCGGGCTTTGCCAGCCGCCATGGTCGCCGCCCGCCCGGCCCTCGTCGCCCGCGGCGTGTGGGCCCTGGTCGAGGCCGGCGACACCGACGCGGCCGAGTCGCTCCTCCAGGCGGCCACCGCCCCCGCCGGCGACGCGCCCGACGACGGCGCCCGCGGCTACCTGCTCGCCGCGCGGGCCAAGGTGTCCCTGGTGCGCGAGGCGTACGCCGAGAGCGCGGCGCAGGCCCGCGAGGCCGCCGCTCTGCTCGGGATGGGCGACTCGTTGCTCCGCGCCGCGGTGCTCGCCACCCTGGCCGGGGCCTGCGAGAGCGCCGGCGATCTGCCCGGCGCCCTCGAGGCCGCCCGCGCCAGCGCCGCCCTGAGCCGCCAGTGGGGCCAGGACACTGTGAACGCCGACATGTTGATCGCCAACGTTCTCTCGGTCCAGGGTCGCGCCGCCGAGGCCGAGGCCGCGGTCACGGCCGCCCTGGCGGCCCACGCCGGCGCCCAGGGCACCATCCTGCCGTCCGCCGCGTCGCTCCTCGTGATCCTCGGTCGGCTGCGCTTGGACCGCGGCCTGGCCGCCGAGAGCCGGGCCCTGGTCGAGCAGGGCCGGGCCCTGGCCGAGGACCACGGCTACACCTACGGCGCGCTCTACGCCAACGCGATGCTGCTGTTCATAGACCGCTGCAGCGGCGACCTGGCCGCTGCCCAGGCGGCCGCGGGGTGCCTGCGCCGGCTGGCCGAGCAGGCCGGCGCGGGCTACTGGCTGCGCATCGCCGATGGGGCCGACGCCGAGCTGGCGCTGCTGCGCGGCGAGGCGGGGCCGGCGGTCGCGTGGGCCGAGCGGGCCCTCGCCGAGCTCGGGGCCGCGCCCGCCATCGCGCCCCGCCAGGTCGAGTACGCCCTCAGCTGCATCAATGTGCTCGCCGGCGTCGGGCGCGCCGCCGAGGCGCTGCCGCTCGTCGGCCAGCTCGTCGCGCCGCTGCGGGCCGCCGGGCGCTGGCGGGCCGTGATCATCCTCGAGCTGTACGAGGCCCTCTGCCTGCACCAGCTCGACCGGCGCGAGGAGGCCCGCGCGGTCCTCGTTACGGCGGTGCGCCGCGCCGAGGCCCAGGGCGCCACCAGCCTGTTCCTCGCCGCGCCCGCGGCCCTCGGCCCGCTGCTGCCCGCCGTGCGCGAGGCCGCCCCGGCCTTCGTCGCCCGGGTCCTGGCGGCGCAGGATGCCCGACGCCAGGCCCAGGGCGGCCCGCAGGAGCCGTCGGCGCCCCGGCCCCTGGCGGAGCCCCTGAGCGAGCGCGAGCTTGAGGTGCTGCGGCTCCTCGGCGCCGGGCGCTCGAACCAGGCCATCGCCGACGAGCTGATCATCGCCGTGGGCACCGTCAAGCGCCACCTCAACAATATCTTCGGCAAGCTCGGCGTCGCCAGCCGCACCGAGGCGATCGCCCGCGCCCACGCCCTCGGCCTGCTCGGCGGCTGAGCCGACAATAAACCCCGCGATACATCGTTCGCTACATCGCCCGCGCCGCCCGGCGCGCTATGCTCCTGTCAGGTTCACGCAGACAGGAGTGCGGCCATGCGAACGCCAACCGATGCCCCCACGGCTCTGTACCGGGTGCGGGTCGCCAGCGAGCTCGACGGGAGCTGGGCCGCGCTGCTCGACGGCTGGGAGCTGGCGCCCGCCGGCCCCGGCGCGACCGCGTTCGAGCGGCGCGGGGCCGACCAGGCCGCCCTGTACGGCCTGATCCTCCGCCTGCGCGACCTGGGCCTCGTCCTGCTCGCCGTCGAGCGCCTCGACACCTCGTAGCCGGCGCCGCCGCGCCGCAGCCAGGCAGCAGACTCCGCCGGCACGCCGCCGTGACTTTCATCCTTCATCCCTCATCCTTCATCCTTACTTTTGGAGCGCCAGACCAGCATGAAGTTCCGACCCCTCCGCCACGCCGCCGACGCCCTGTGGGAGGCCCTTGGCCGGGCGCTGCTCGCCCTCGTGGGCCTGCTCGCCCTCCTCGGCGGGTCCCTGGCCCTCGCCGCGCCGACCGCCCAGCAGCAGCAGCCCCAGGCCGCCTACGCCGTCTACCTGCCGATGGTGCGCGGCGGCGGCGCGCGCAGCCCGAACCAGCCGGGCCCGGCCCCGAGCCCGAGCCCGAGCCCCGCGCCGCCGACGCAGCGCGGCGCCCGCTTCCTCGAGCCCCAGATCAAGCACGCCAGCGCCGACGTGGCCCTCGACAGCGCCGGCGGCATGCACGCGGCCTACGCCCACTTCATCCCCAGCGCCGAGAACCCCCGCGCCGTCTACACCTTCTGCAAGGCCGGCCCGAGCGGCTGCGCCGGCGCGTCCGCCTGGCAGTCCGTGGCCCTCGGCGAGCGCGTCCGCGAGGTGCAGCTCGAGCTGACCGCGACCGGCGCGCCACGCCTGCTGATCGTCAGCGACGACCCCGACCGCGGCGGGCTCGAGCACCACTACGCGGCCTGCGACCAGGGCTGCGCCAGCGCGGGCGCCTGGACGAGCACGCTGGTCGTCACCAGCTACAACGCGAGCGAGATCACCGAGCAGGACCAGCCGCAGCGCAGCTTCGCCCTCGATCCCCAGGGCCGGCCGGCCTTCCTCTACAACGACCGCAACTACCAGTACGCCGAGCCCGACCTCTACGGCGCCTTCTACGCCTCCTGCGCCGCCCGCTGCACCGAGGCGGGCAGCTGGAGCACCACGGGGCTCTCGCGCATCCACCGGGGCTACCTGACCTTCGACTACGAGAAGCTGAACTACCAGGCCCTGCGCTTCACCCCCGACGGCGAGGCCCGCTTCGTCGCCAGGGTCTACGCCCTGAACGAGGACGGCTCGAACGCCGAGAACGGCCTCTACTACTACGGCTGCGACGCCGGCTGTGCCGACGAGACCAACTGGCGCAGGCGCTTCCTGGTGCCCACGGGCGGCGGCGCGGTGCCCCACCCGAGCTGGGACCTGGCCTTCGACGGCGCGGGCCGACCGCGGGTGGCCCTCTTCCTGGGCGACAGCATCACGCCCGCCGACTTCGTCAACCAGCTGCTCTACATCGCCTGCGACGCCGCCGACTGCCTGGCGCCCGGCGACACCTGGAGCTTCAGCCAGGTGCTGAAGGTGAAGGGCGCCGGCCAGGGCGCCGACGTCGAGGTGGACCGGCAGGGCCGCCCGCGCATCGCCTGGATCGACCCCAGCGGCGACCTCGGCTACGCCTGGTGCGACGCGGCCTGCGCGAGCGACACGGCCACCTGGAGGCAGCAGATCGTCGAGCGCGAGGCCCAGCTGCGCGAGGCCAACCCCCAGGCCATCCCGGGCCACTGCCGCAACGACCTCTGGAACGGCCTCGCGCCCGCCCTCGCCCTCGACGGCGCCGGCAACCCGCGCATCGCCTACGACGTGGCCGTCAGCGCCGACTGCTACTACGACACCACCCCGGGCGACCCGAGCGACCCGCCCACCGTGCGCTTCGAGCCAATCTGGCGCGGCGTCCGCCTGACCTACTTCCCGCAGCCCTGATCGCACTGTCCGCCGACCCGCGCCCCTGGCTATGGTTCATCGGCGCTTCACCGCCAGGTGCCGCCGCAGACCTCACCCCCGCCTCGCTACGCTCGGCTCCCCCTCTCCTCTGAGGAGAGAGGGCGGGGGGTGAGGTCCGCTGCGGACGTCGAGCGCAGCGAGTCCGTTTGAAGCCTTTTCGCCCCCTCTTCCCCCAAGGGAGAGGGGGCGCCGGCGTCATGGCGCGGCCCGAGCTGGTATCATGGGCCCAGCCCCTCCTCCCGTCGCGCCCGGCCGCGACCATGGCAAGAGAGAGCCCTATGAGCTCACGCCACACGCCGTTCTTCGAGCTGCAGGCGGCCCTCGGCGAGGCCGGCTGCCCGATCTGCGCCCTGACCGCCCGCACTGTCGAGCGCTTCTTCGGCGGGCTGGTCTACGAGCGGGTCAACGACGTCGGCCTGCGCGAGTCGATCCGCCGCGCCCTCGGGCTGTGCGCCGCCCACGGCGCCATGCTGCGCGAGGCCCGCAGCGCCCTCGGCATCGCCATCGTCCAGCGCGACGTGCTGCGCGCCGCCGCCGCGGCTATCCGCCCCGAGGCGGCCGTCGCCCGCGGCGGCTGGCGCGAGACCCTGCTCGGCGCCAGGCCCGCCGACCCCCTCGCCCCCGGCGGCCCCTGCGTGGCCTGCCGGCTGGCCGACGAGACGGTCGCCCACTGGGCCGGGGTGCTCGGCCAGCACTACGCCGAGCTGCGCCCCCAGTTCCAGTCCTCGGGCGGGCTCTGCCTGGGCCACCTGCGCGCCGCTCTGCCCGTCGCCCCCGCCGGCGCTGCGGCCCAGCTGCGCGACGACCAGCTGGCGATCTGGGCGCGCCTCGAGGCCGAGCTCGACGAGTTTATCCGCAAGCACGACCACCAGTTCGCCGGCGAAGATGTGGGCGAGGAGCGCGACGCCTGGGCTCGCGCCACCGAGCTGCTCGCCGGCGACTGGCGCGTGGCGGGCAGCCGGCGCGGCTGAGGGCGCCAGCGGGGTCTGGTACGTGCCCGCCCTCTATGTCGGCACACGCGAGACGGGCCCGGTCTATCTGTAGCTTGCGCGTCGGGCGCCCGTCGCGTCGCCCCTACCTTGCCTCTGCGCCGTACCCAGCTAAATCGCTCGCCCGGTGTGGTCTCGTGCCGAGGCGGCATGAGCCATGCACCGGCGCTGCACCTGGCTTGCAGGCTCGTGCACCTGGCTTGCAGGCTCGTGCACCTGGCTTGCAGGCTCGTGCACCTGTGGTGGTAATGGGACCGTCACGCGACCGCGCTACGCTTCTTTGCAGGCGCCAACGCAGGCGCCGTGATAGGGAGCCCTCCGGGAAGCACCATGCCAGTCAAACGTCACCGCCCACTCCGCGCCTCCATCATCGCGGCCGACCTCGCGGCCGCAGCCGCCCTCAAAGAGCTGATCGACTTCGCCCCGCGCAACCCGGCGTACTCGCTCGAGAACGTGCTGGCCGCCGTCGAAGTGGTCAGGCAGAAGCGCGAGCACGAGGCGACCATCGAGCGCTCCCACTCGGCCGCCACCTACGCCACCGAGATCGCCGAGCTGCACCTGCACGACCTGATGCTCGGGGTGAAGCTCGAGGCCGCCGCGCAGTACGGCCGTGACTCCGACCAGATCGAGGCCCTCGGCCTCAAGAAGCAGTCCACCTACAAGAGCACGGCCCGCCGATCCCCGGCCACTGCCAAGGATGCCCCCAAGGCGTAAGGCCCGCGTCCCCGCTCCAGGCACACGACGAAGGCGCCCACAGGTGGGCGCCCTCATCGCGTCTCAAGCCCTCACCCCCCCGCCATCGCCCCGACGATCAGGAAGGGCTCGGCGCCCGCGGCGACCGGCTCGGGCAGCGGCGCGTCGGGCGGCTCGTGCGGCAGGTCCTGCTCGCAGGCCAAGAAGCGCACGAACGGCCGGCCCCGCCCC
>DAOLDO010000022.1:0-19822 GCA_035327325.1 Chloroflexaceae bacterium
CATCCTGTCCAAGGTCTACGGCAGCAACAACCCGGTCAACGTGGTCAAGGCGGCCTTCCAGGCCCTCAGCGAGCTGAGCTCCCTGGGCGACATGGCCCGCCGCCGCGACATGACCCCGCAGGAGCTCAGCGCGCGCCGCTCGCGCCGCGAGGTGGCCCCGGCCGCCGCGGGCGAGGGGGCCCCGGCCGCCGCGGGCGAGGAGGCTCCGGCATGAGCAAGCTGCGCATTACCTACAAGAAGAGCATCATCGGCTACGCGAAGGACCAGAAGGAGACCGTCAAGTCCCTCGGCCTGCGCAAGCTCGGCCAGTCGGTGATCAAGCCCGACAACGCCTCGATCCGCGGCATGGTCTTCAAGGTCAGGCACCTGGTTGAGGTCGAGGAAGTCGGCGACGAGGTGACGGCATGAAGCTCCACGACCTGAAGCCCGGCGAGGGCGCGCGCCGCAAGAGCAAGCGCGTCGGCCGCGGCCCCGGCTCCGGCAAGGGCAAGACGGCGGGCAAGGGCATGATGGGCCAGAAGGCCCGCCGCGGCCCCGGCCCCTACCGCACCTTCGAGGGCGGCCAGAACCGCCTGGTGAAGCGCATGCCCTTCAAGCGGGGCTTCACCAACAACTTCGGCATTGACTACGAGGTGATCAACGTCGGCAGCCTGGCCGAGTGGCCGAAGGAGGTCGAGGTCACCCCGGAGAGCCTGCTCGAGGCCAGGGCCGTGCGCCGCAAGCGCATGCCGGTCAAGATTCTCGGCGACGGCGAGCTGGGCCAGGCCCTGACCGTCAAGGCCCACAAGTTCACGGCGAGCGCCCGGCAGAAGATCGAGGCCGCCGGCGGCACCGTGGTCGAGCTGCCCTGGGTGGTCGAGCGCCACTCGCGCTCGCGGGGCCCCAACCCCTCGATGCGCAACGCCGAGGCGAAGAAGGCAGAGGGCTAGACCCCGGCCTCGCCTCCGCGCCGCGGGAGGGCCAGGGAGGGCCCGGCCCTCCCTGCGACCCACCCGACCCCATCGTGTAAAGGTTCACCGATGTTACAAGCTCTTGTGCGCGCCATCCAGCTGCCCGATCTGCGGCGGCGCATCCTCTTCACCCTGGGGATGCTGCTGATCTTCCGCCTGATCGCGCACATCCCGGTGCCCAACATCAACCCCGACTCCCTGGCGCAGCTGCGGCAGGCCCTGGCCTCGAACCAGCTGGCCCAGCTGCTCAACCTGTTCGCGGGCGGGGCGCTGCAAAACTTCTCGGTCGCCGCGATGGGCGTCTACCCGTACATCACGGCCTCGATCATCATGCAGCTGCTCCAGCCGCTCATCCCCGCGCTCCAGGAGCTGCAGAAGGAGGGGGAGCAGGGCCGCATCAGGCTGAACCGCTATCAGATGTGGCTGACCATCCCCCTGGCCTACCTGCAGGCCTACGGGCAGACCCTGACCCTGGAGCGGACGGTGAACCCGACCGGCGACCCGCTCCTGTCGCTGTTCCGCACGCCCTTCGACATCGTCGGCAACTTCTTCCCGACCTTCACCATCCTGACCACGATGGTGGCGGGCACGATGCTGCTGGTGTGGCTCGGCGAGCAGATCAACGAGCGCGGCATCGGGCAAGGCATCTCGGTGATCATTTTCGGCGGCATCGTCTCCGGCCTGCCGGGCTTGATCGTCCAGGGCTTCCAGATCAGCACGGCGGGCGATCTGGGAACGATCCTGGGCATTATCGGCTTCCTGGCGATCGCCCTGCTGACCATCGTCGGCATCGTGCTGATCCAGGAGGGCCAGCGGCGCATCCCGGTGCAGTACGCCAAGCGCGTGCGCGGCAACAAGGTCTACGGCGGGCAGAGCAGCCACATCCCGCTCAAGGTGAACATGGCGGGCATGATCCCGCTGATCTTCGCCCAGAGCATCATCATCTTCCCCGGCATCGTAGCCTCGTGGTTCTACCGACCGGGGGCCGAGGGCTTCGGCAACCAGGTGGCCGGCTTCTTCTACAACACCTTCAACCCGACCGGCATAGGCGGGGGCTGGATCTACATGACCCTGCTCTTCCTGCTGACCGTGGGCTTCACCTACTTCTACACGCTGGTGCTCTTCCAGCAGCAGGACATCCCCGACAACCTGCAGCGCAACGGCGGCTTCATCCCGGGTATTCGGCCGGGCAAGGCCACCGAGCAGTATCTGAGCCGGGTGCTGAACCGGATCACCCTGGCGGGCGCCCTGTTCCTCGGCCTGATCGCGGTGCTGCCCTTCATCACCCAGAGCATCACCGGCCTGCAGCTCGGCCTGGGCAGCACGGCCCTGCTGATCGTGGTGGGCGTGGCGGTGGACACCATGCGCCAGCTCGAGTCGCAGCTGATCATGCGCGACTACGAGGGCTTCCTGAGCCGGTGAGCGCGCGCACGGGGCTAACCGGAATGTGGTATCATCGGATGGTGGCGCGTCGCCAGGCCGCGCGCCGCCAACAACCTGCGGGCGCGGGCGCCCCGGGCTTGCACACGAACAGCCTTGGGTCGCGCGGTGATGCGCGCAACGTACAGCTGAGCGAAGAGAGCGCCGTATGACCACCAACGTTATCTTGCTTGGGCCGCCAGGGGCGGGGAAAGGCACGCAGGCGAAGACCCTTGCCGAGCGGACCGCGCTGTCCCATGTGGCGAGCGGCGACCTTTTCCGCGCCGCGCTGCGTGAGGGCACCGAGCTCGGCATGCTCGCCAAGTCGTACATGGACCGGGGCGAGCTGGTGCCGAACGAGGTGGTGATCCGCATGATCCTCGAGCGCATCCAGGCCCCCGACTGTGTGGGCGGCGTGATCTTCGACGGCTTCCCGCGGACGCGCGAGCAGGCCGTGGCCCTCGAGGCCTCGATGGGCGAGCAGAGCAGCAAGATCAACGCGGTGCTCTACCTCAGCGTGCCGAACGATGTGCTGCTGCGCCGCATCGCCGGTCGCCAGACTTGCAAAACCTGCGGGGCTACGTATAATATCTATTACTTCCCGTCCCACCGGCCGGGAATTTGTGATGCTTGCGGCGGGCGGCTCTACCAGCGCAGCGACGACTCGATGGAGACGGCCCAGCACCGGCTGGATGTCTACTTCGAGCAGACGATGCCGCTGATCGAGTACTACCAGCGCCAGGGCATCCTGTACGAGATCGACGGGCAGCGCGAGATCACCTGGGTCAACGAGGCGATGCTCAAGGCGCTTGGACAATTTCTGGTGACATCAGCGCAGCCGAAGGAGTGATATGTCAAAAAAGAAGGACGTGATCGAGATGGAGGGCACCATCACGGAGCCGCTGCCCAATGCGATGTTCCGGGTGGAGCTGGAGAACGGACACGAGGTGCTGGCCCATATCTCCGGCAAGATGCGCATGAACTATATTCGTATTCTGAAGGGCGACCGGGTGCTGGTCGAGCTGTCGCCTTACGACCTGACCCGGGGCCGGATCACGTATCGCTATAAGTAGTGCGGTTAGCCAATCCTGTTGTACCGCTGGCTGGAACGCGGCGGCCCAGGGGCTGCCGCGGGGAGGACTGTTGTGAAGGTACGCGCGTCGGTCAAGCCGCGCTGCGAGTACTGCAAGGTGATCAAGCGTAAGGGCGTGATCCGGGTGATCTGCTCGCGCACGCCGAAGCATAAGCAGCGACAGGGGTAGGGATCGTTGCAGGCAGCGACCGGGCCGCGGGCCGCGGGCTGCTCGGCGGGGTGCGGCGGGGCCGCACGATCTAGCTAGACAGAGGATTTTCATGGCACGTATCGCCGGGGTGGACATCCCCCGCAACAAGAAGATCGGCATCTCGATCACCTATATCTACGGGATCGGCCGGTCGAACGGCGCCGATGTGCTGCGCAAGGCTAACGTGAGCCCCGAGGCCCGCGTGCGCGACCTGACCGAGGAGGAGGTCGGTCGCATCCGTGAGGTCGTGGACCGCGAGTACCGGGTCGAGGGCGATCTCCGCCGCGAGGTGCAGCTCAACATCAAGCGGCTGATGGATATCGGCTGCTACCGCGGGCTGCGCCACCGCCGCGGCATGCCCGTGCGCGGCCAGCGCACCCGCACCAACGCCCGGACGCGCCGCGGCCGCAAGGGCCAGGCCATCGGTATCAAGAAGAAGGCGAAGAAGTAGCTTCGCTAACGGCGCGGGCCCCCGGGCCCAGGGCTGTGTAAGGAGAGCAGCATGCCCCCGAAGGGACAGAAGGGCGGAGCAACCAGGCAGCGCGGGAAGCGGCGCGAGCGCAAGAACATCCCCCGCGGCCAGGCCCACGTGCTCAGCACCTTCAACAATACGATCGTGACCATCACCGACCCCCAGGGCGCGGTGATCTGCTGGGCCAGCGCCGGCCAGGCCGGCTTCAAGGGCTCGCGCAAGTCCACCCCCTACGCCGCCCAGGTGACGGCCGACACGGCCGCCCGCAAGGCGATGGAGAACGGCATGCGCTCGCTCGAGGTCTTTGTGAAGGGCCCGGGCTCGGGCCGCGAGGCCGCGATCCGCTCGCTGCAGTCGGCGGGGCTCCAGGTGTCGTCGATCACCGACGTGACGCCCATCCCCCATAACGGCTGCCGCCCGCCCAAGCGCCGCCGCGTGTAGAGACTGCCACGGCGTGGCGTCGCTACGCGGCGCGATGTGACCGTTGACAACCTGACGGCGAGACGACCGTGGACGGTACCGCAGGGCACAGCTCCCCGGCTGCCCGCCACGGCCCCGACGCTCCCCGAGCGTCCCAGCGCCCATCTCGCCGCATACGTGTGTATTAGAGAGGACCCCACAGGACATGGCGCGTTACACTGGACCCGTCGGCAAAATTAGCCGGCGCCTCGGCATCGGTATCACCGAGAAGGGCACCCGCATCCTGCAGAAGCGGCCCTTCCCCCCCGGCCAGCACGGCCCCACCGCGCGGCGCCGCCAGGTCTCCGACTACGGCCTGCAGCTGCTCGAGAAGCAGAAGGTGAAGTACCTCTACGGCGTGCTCGAGCGCCAGTTCCGGCGCACCTTCGAGCAGGCCTCGCGCCGCAGCGGCGTGACCGGCGAGTACCTGCTCAGCCTGCTGGAGCGCCGGCTCGACAATGTGGTGTACAGGCTCGGCCTGGCCACCACGCGGGCCCAGGCCCGCCAGCTGGTGACCCACGGCCACGTCGTGGTGGACGGCCGCAAGACCAACATCCCCTCCTACACGGTGAAGGTCGGCCAGGTGATCGCGGTGCGCCCCGAGAGCCGCCGCCGCGCCTACTTCAAGAACCTGGTGGACAGCGGCGAGCTCAACAAGTACCGGGCGCCCGACTGGCTGCGCCTGAGCCCCGCCGAGCTTTCCGGCACGATCGTCTCGCTGCCGCGCCGCGAGGACGCCGAGCAGGGGATCAACGAGCAGCTGATCGTCGAGTTCTACAGCCGCTAAGCTCTGCTCCAGCGAGTGGCGCGCGGGGGCGCGGCCGGCGCGCGGGGAAGCACCCGCAGCCCGGCCGGCGCCCCCCGGGCTGTTCGCTGTGACTGTTATGTTTTAAGGAGGCGTGAGGTGCTAGACATCGCCATGCCCAAGATCGAGGTTGTGGAAGCGGCTGAGAACTTTGGGCGCTTCAAGATTGAGCCCCTTGACCCCGGCTACGGCCACACCCTGGGCAACGCCCTCAGGCGCGTCCTGCTCTCGTCTATCCCTGGGGCGGCGATCACCAAGATCAAGATCGACGGCGTGTTTCACGAGTTTGCCACGCTGCCGGGCGTAAAAGAAGACGTTACCGAGATTGTGCTCAATATCAAGGGCGTCCGCGTGCGCTCGTCGGCCGAGCGGCCCGCCAGGGTGCTGCTCAGCAAGCGCGGCGCCGGGGTGGTCACCGCCCGTGACCTCGACCTGCCCGAGGGCGTCGAGCTGGTCAACCCCGACCACTACATCTGCACGCTGGACGGCGATGACGCCCGCATCGAGGTCGAGCTGACGATCGAGCAGGGCCGCGGCTATATCGCGGCAGATGAGCGCGAGCTGCTGCCGATCGGCGAGATCCCGGTAGACGCGATCTTCACGCCGGTGCCGCGCGTGAACTACGTGGTCGAGAACACCCGTATCGGCCAGGCCACCGACTTCGACCGCCTGCTGCTCGAGGTCTGGACCGACGGCACCGTGAAGCCGGGCGACGCCCTGAGCTACGCGGCCCAGGTGCTGGTGCAGTACAGCCAGACGGTGGCCGACTTCAACCGGCTGGCCGTCGAGCCCGACGAGCAGCCGGAGGTGACGGGGCTGACCATCCCGGCCGACGTGTACGACACGCCGATCGAGGACCTGGACCTCTCGACGCGCACCTACAACTGCCTCAAGCGGGCCGACATCACCAAGGTCGGCCAGGTGCTGCAGATGGACGAGAAGGCCCTGCTCTCGGTGCGCAACCTGGGGCAGAAGTCTATGGAGGAGATCCGCGACCGGCTGATCGAGCGGGGCTACATCCCCCGCCCGCTCGCCGCGCTCAACGGTCAGTAGGGGAAGCGCCGCTAGCTGGCGCGGCGAGGGCGTAAGTACCACGGTATACTGCCCCTGGCCCGCCACAAGGGATACCTGAGATGCGACACCGACACGCCGGCAAGCTCCTGGGCCGCTCGTACGAGCACCGCAAGGCCCTCTACCGCAACCTGATGATCGCGCTGATCGAGCACCGCAAGATCACGACGACGATCGCCAAGGCCAAGGCCGTGCAGCCCGAGATGGAGAAGCTGATCACGATCGCCCGCGAGGACACGCCCCACGCGCGGCGCATGGCCCTCTCGAAGCTGGCCAGCAAGGACGCCATGCGCAAGCTGTTCGTCTTCGCCCCCGGCGACTACGGCGGCCGCAACGGCGGCTACACGCGCATCACCAAGATCGGGCCGCGCCTCGGCGATGGGGCCGAGATGGCGGTGATCGAGCTGGTCTGAGGATGGCCGGGGGAACCTGGTTCCCCCGAGCCCCTGCTACCGACGACGATATGGTACTCTGATGCGCAACCTCGCTCTGCTCCTGGCCTATGACGGGACCGACTTCGTCGGCTCGCAGTGGCAGAACCAGGGGCGCTCGGTGCAGGCGGCCCTCGAGGACGCCTGGGAGCGGCTGGCCCAGGAGCGCAAGCGCTTCACCCTGGCCGGCCGCACCGACGCGGGCGTGCACGCCCAGGGCCAGGTGGCCAACGTGCGCAGCGAGACGCGCCACCCGCTCAACACGGTGCTGCGCGGGATGAACGCCCTGCTGCCGGACGACGTGCGCGTCCTGGCGGCCCAGGAGGTTGGCCCGGAGTTCCACGCGCGCCACAGCGCGACCAGGCGCGAGTACCGCTACCTGCTCGACACCGGCGCCGCGCCCCTGCCGACCCTCAGGCACCTGGCGCTCCACGTCGAGGGCCGCCTCGACACCGGGGCCATGGCCGAGGCGCTGCCGGAGCTGGAGGGGACCCACGACTTCGCCGCCTTCACGGTGCAGTCGGCCGAGCAGAAGAGCACGGTGCGCACGGTCTTCCGGGCCCGGCTCGGCGAGGTGGAGCTGCTGGGGCGGCGGCTGGTCGCGATCGAGCTGGCGGCGAACGCCTTCCTGCAGCATATGGTGCGCGTGATCGTCGGGACGGCGCTGCTGGTGGGGCGAGGACGGATGCCGGCGGCGGAGCTGCGGCGGGTGCTGGAGCGCCGCGACCGCAAGGCGGCGGGGCCGACCGCCGCGGCCCACGGGCTAACCCTGACGTCGGTGCGCTACCCGCCCGAGCTTGTGCGCTGGGACGACGAGCGGGCGTGAGGATACCAAGTAAGGAAACAGCTGTGAAGACGTATCACCAGAAAGCTTCTGAGATCCAGCGCGACTGGTACGTGGTTGACGCGACCGACGAGGTGCTCGGGCGCCTGTCCACCCAGATCGCGACCCTGCTGCGCGGCAAGCACAAGCCGACCTACACGCCCTCGAACGACGGCGGCGACTTCGTGATCGTGGTCAACTGCGAGAAGATCAAGATCATGGGCCGCAAGGCCGACCAGAAGGTCTACTATCGCCACACGGGCTACCCCGGCGGGCTCAAGGCGACGCCCTACAAGATGATGCTGGCCAAGCACCCCGACCGCATCCTGCGCACCGCCGTCAAGGGCATGCTGCCCAAGAACCGGCTCGGCCGCCGCCTGCTCGGCAAGCTGCGGATCTACGCGGGCCCTAACCACCCCCACGCGGCCCAGCAGCCGAAGGTCTGGACGCCGCCCTACAAGACGAGCACCCAGTAAGGAGCAATGGCAATGGATGCGAAGCGCTACTTCCAGGGCACCGGCCGGCGCAAGACCGCCGTGGCCCGCGTGCGCCTCTTCCCCGGCAACGGGGAGTACGTGGTGAACGGCAAGCGCCCCGAGGACTACTTCGGCCCGCGCGACCTGCTGCAGCGCGAGATCCGCGCCCCGCTGGCGGCCACCAACAACCTCGACAGCTTCAACGTGCTGGTCAAGGTGCGCGGCGGCGGCGTCCACAGCCAGGCCGGCGCGGTGCGCCACGGCGTGGCCCGGGCCCTGCTCGACCTCGACCCCGACCTGCGGGCGGCGATGAAGAAGCAGGGCTACCTGACGCGCGACCCGCGCATGAAGGAGCGCAAGAAGGCCGGCCTCAAGCGGGCCCGCAAGGCGCCGCAGTACACGAAGCGCTAGCGCGCTTCGCGATGGCCATGGTGCCGGCGCAGAGGCGTCCCGTCAGGGACGTCTCTGTGTGCTACAATACCCCTATGCGTGTCATCACCGGGCGGGCCAAGGGGCATAAACTGAAGGCGCCGAAGGGCCTCGGCACGCGCCCCATGCTCGACCGGGTCAAGGAGTCGCTCTTCTCGGTGCTGGAGGGCTACGGGCGGATCAGGGGGCGCGTGCTCGACCTCTACGCCGGCACCGGCTCGATCGGGATCGAGTTCCTCTCGCGGGGGGCCGCCGAGGCCGACTTCGTCGAGCAGAGCGCCCACGTGGCCTCCATTATTCGCGAGAACCTCAGGCACACCAAGCTCGATGCCTACGGCCGGGTGCATACCCTGCCGGTCGAGCGCTTCCTGAACGGCCAGCGGGGTGTTCGCCACTTCGACTATGTGATGATGGACCCGCCCTATGCCGACCCGGCGATCGAGCGCACGCTCAAGCTGGTGGCCGAGGCGGGCGTGGGCCGGCCCGGCGGCCTCCTGGTCGTCGGGCACTCGCCGAGGGTGGTCCTGGCCGACCAGTACCCCGGCCTGAGCCGGCTCAAGTTTCGCCGCCTTGGCGACTCGTGCTTCTCGATCTACGAGCTGGGCGACCCCGACGCGCCGCCGGTCGTCGAGGGTGAAGAGCAGCAGCCCGCAGAGGTCTAAGGGGCCCGCCGTGACAGCAGCGCGTATCGCCGTCTACCCGGGCAGCTTCGACCCGGTCACCTACGCCCACCTCGACATCGCGGCGCGGGCCAGCCGGCTGTTCGAGCGGGTGGTGGTGGCGGTGTTCGACCGCCCGAAGAAGAACCTGCTCTTCACCACCGCGGAGCGCGTGGCCCTCCTGCGCGAGGCGGTGGCCGACATGCCGCGGGTCGAGGTGGCGACCTACGACGGCCTGACGGTGGACTACGCCCGGGCGATCGGGGCGGCGGCCCTGGTGCGCGGGCTGCGCACGGTCAGCGACTTCGAGCTGGAGTACAATATGGCCCAGCTCAACCAGACCCTCGACGCCGAGGTCGAGGTGGTGGTGCTGATGGCCAGCAAGCACCTGGCCCATATCAGCTCGAGCGCCGTGCGCGAGATCGCCGGCCTCGGGCGCGACCCGGTCGAGTTCGTGCCGCCGCATATCGTCGCCGCGCTGCGGCAGAAGTTCGCGCAAAGGGGGTGAGCGCCATCGAGCTTGACGATCTGATCGATGAGCTGGAGGACGCCCTCGCCGAGGGGCGGCGCGTGCCTTTCAGCGGCCGCCTCATGGTGGACGAGGAGCGCATCCTGGATATCATTGATCGGATGCGCGTCGCCATCCCCGAGGAGCAGAAGCGCGCGCGCCGGATCATCCAGGAGCAGGAGCGCCTGATCGCCGAGGCCCAGGCCCACGTGCAGCAGGTGCTCGAGGAGAAAGGGCTGCTCGAGGCCGTCGAGCGCGAGCGGGCCCGGCTCTTGCAGGTAGCTGAGCAGGAGGCGGCCCAGGTGCGGGCCGGCGCCGACGACTACGCCCGGCAGGTCCTCGAGGAGCTCGACGAGCGGCTGACCAGGCTCGCCACCAGCGTGCGCAACGGCCTGAGCGCCCTGGGCGGCGCCGACGAGCAGAGCAAGGCGTAGGCCCGAGCTTGACAAGCTCGCCGCGTCTCGCCTATAATGCGGCGTTTGCAGCGTCAGGCCGCAACACCGCTGCACGTAGACAATGACAGACCTTAAGTTTAACGTCGCGCAGCTGCTCCGCGAGGAGATGGGCTCCCGCAGGGACTACAGTTTCACCGAGGCGGCCCTGCCCCTGGACGAGACCCTGACGCTGCGCGAGATCAGCGGGAGCGTGCGCTTCACCCGCACCGCCACGGGGGTGTGGGCGAACGCCAAGGCGACCGGCACGGTCCGACTGACCTGCGTGCGCTCGCTGGAGGAGTTCGACTATCCGGTGAGCGTCGAGTTTGCCGACCAGTTCTACTCGGTGATCGACGTCTTCACCGGCGGCAGCATGCCGGCGCCGAGCGAGGAGGACCCGTTCTTCCTCGACGAGCTGCACATGGCCGACATTGGCGAGGCGCTGCGCGAGTACACCCTGCTGGAGCTGCCGCTGAACCCGGTCAGCCCGGAGTACCGGGACCAGCCGGTGAACTACACGGTCCAGTCGGAGGGGATCGAGGACGAGGCGGAGCCAGGCGAGGAGGGCGAGGGCACGCTCGACGCGCTCAGGGCCTGGGCCGAACGACATAACAGACGAAACGGTAGGAGTTGAGCCACCATGGGTGCAGTACCGAAGCGAAAAGTCTCGCGCCATCGCCGCGGCAACCGCCGCCAGCATCTGGCCCTCACGGCCCCGACGCTGGTGACCTGCCCGCGCTGCGGCCAGCAGATGCGCGCCCACTACGCCTGCAAGAACTGCGGCACCTACAAGGGCCGCCAGGTGATCGAGATCGCGCAGCCCGAGTGAGCAGCCCGGGCCCTTGAGTCGAACCTGGAGGGGGCGCCCGGCCAGCCACACACGGCCCGGCGCCCCCTCGCGCTAGGGCGGCACGCCCGCCCCAACGGAGGCGCGAGTGACCAGCCCACGCTACGCGGCGATCACAGGGTGGGGGATGGCGGTCCCCCGCCGCGTCGTCACCAACGCCGAGCTCGCCAGCAGCATTGACACCTCCGACGAGTGGATCCGCACGCGCACCGGCATCGCCCAGCGCCACGTGGCAGGCCCGGGCGAGCACACCTCGGCCCTGGCCACCGCCGCCGGTCGCGAGGCCCTCGCGCGGGCCGGGGGCGAACCCGCCTCGGTGGACACGGGGATCGTCGCCACCTGCACCCCCGACCGCCCCTTCCCCGCCACGGCCTGCACCGTCCAGCAGAACCTCGGCATCCCCCGCGCCGGCGCATTCGACCTGGCGGCCGCGTGCAGCGGCTTCGTCTACGGGATCAGCGTCGGCTCCGGCCTGATCAAGGGCGGCATGAGCCGCACCCTGCTGCTGATCGCCGCCGACGTCTTCACCCACCTGATCGACTGGCAGGACCGCAACACCTGCGTGCTCTTCGGCGACGGCGCCGGGGCCGTGGTGCTCCAGGCCGCCGACAAGCCCCTCGGTCTGCTCTCGTCTAACATCGGCTCGTGGGGCGAGGGCGAGACCCTGATGGCCGTGGACGCCGGCGGCACGCTGCTGCCCGCCACCCCCGCCCTGCTCGAGCAGCGGCGCCAGTACGTCTATATGCACGGCCGCGAGATCTTCAAGCACGCCGTGCGCGGCATGTGCGAGTCGTCGGAGCAGGCCGTGGCCGACGCCGGGGTCAGCCTGGATGAGATCAGGCTGGTCGTGCCCCACCAGGCCAACGTGCGCATCATCGAGGCCGTGGCGAAGCGGCTCGAGATCCCCATGGAGCGCTGCTACATCAACCTTGACCGCTACGGCAACACCTCGGCGGCCTCGGTGCCGATCGCGCTCTACGAGGCGGCCGAGGGCGGTCGGATCGCCCCGGGCGACCTGGTGTTGCTCACGGCCTTCGGCGGTGGGCTCACCTGGGGCTCGGCCGTGGTGCGCTGGGGCGGCCCGGGGGCGTAGAGCTGTGGCGAAAGCCCGGTGGTATCCGTTTAATAACCGAATGCTATGAAGACAGCGTGGGTGTTTCCAGGCCAGGGGTCGCAGACGGTGGGCATGGGCCGCGACCTGTACGAGCGTTCGCCGGCGGCGCGGGCGGTCTTCGACGAGGCCGACGCGATCCTCGACATGCCGCTGGCGCGGCTGTGCTTCGAGGGGCCAGAGGCCGAGCTGACGGCCACCGAGAACGCCCAGCCCGCCCTGCTGGCGGTCTCGACCGCGCTGCTGCGGGCGATCGAGGAGGCCAGGGGCGAGCCGCTGCCGTCCCCCGCCGCGGTGGCGGGCCACAGCCTGGGCGAGTACTCGGCCCTGGTGGCCGGGGGCGCGCTCGAGTTTCCCACGGCCCTCAGGCTGGTGCGGCGCCGGGGCGAGCTGATGGCCGAGGCCCGCGAGGGCGGCATGGCCGCCGTGATCGGCCTCGGCGACGATGCCCTCGACCAGATCTGCCGCGAGGTGAGCGAGTCGCTCTCGTCGCACCCGGAGACGGTGAGCACGGTGGTGGTGGCCAACTACAACGCGCCCGACCAGCTGGTGATCAGCGGGAGCAGCCTGGCGGTCGAGCATGCGGGCCTGCTAGCCAGGGAGCGTGGTGCTAAGCGGGTCATCCCGCTGAAGGTCAGCGCGGCCTTCCACTCGCCACTGATGATCCAGGCGGCCGAGGGCATGGCTCGGGCGATCGAGGCGGCGGCGGTGCGGGCCCTGCGCGTGCCCCTGATCGCCAACGTCACCGCCGAGCCCCTGGTCTCGGCGGAGGACGTGCGGCGCGAGGCCGTGGCCCAGGTGGTGGCCCCGGTGCGCTGGATCGCCTCTGTGCAGCGCATGGCCCACGACGGGGTGGCCTCGTTTCTCGAGATCGGCCCGGGCAAGGTGCTGACGGGCCTGATCAGGCGCATCGCGCCCCAGGCCCGCCTGGCCAACGTCGGCGGCGCGGAGGAGGCGCGGGCCTTCGCCGCCGCGAGCGACGCCGAGGCGAGCGTGGGGCGCTGAGCGTAGGGCGGGCAGGGCCGCCGCCCGCGGGCCGGCCCGGGATGTGGGCGCCAGCAGAGGACATCGTAGCCTGGCCTCTGGCCAATTCCGCGGAGCTGTAGCAGATGGCGCTCCACAACCAGGTCGCAGTGGTGACGGGCGGCTCAAGGGGGATCGGGCGGGCGACGGCGGTCGAGCTGGCGTCCGCGGGCGCGCGGGTGCTGGTGAACTATCACCGCAATGCCGCGGCGGCCGACGCGGTGGCGGCCGAGATCGCCTCGGCCGGGGGCGAGGCCGCCACGATCTGCGCCGACGTGAGCGACGAGGCCACGGCCCAGGCCCTGGTGGACGCCGCCCTGGCCCGCTGGGGGCGCCTCGACATCCTGGTCAACAACGCCGGCGTCACCGACGACGCGCCCATGGCGCGCATGCGGCCCGAACAGTGGCGCCGGGTGATCGCGATTGACCTGACCTCGGTCTTCCTCTGCTGCCGGGCGGCCCTGCCGGCGATGCGCCGCCAGGGCTACGGGCGCATCGTCAACGTAGGCTCCCTCGCGGGCCTGGCGGGCAACGTGGGGCAGACCAACTACGCGGCGGCCAAGGCGGGCCTGGTGGGCTTCACCAGGGCCCTGGCCCGCGAGGCGGCCCCGGCGGGCATCACGGCCAATGTGGTGGCGCCCGGGTACATTGACACCGAGCTGGTGGACACGGTGGCGCCGGCCATGCGCGAGTGGGCCCTCGGCGTGATCGCCGTGGGCCGCTTCGGGCGCCCCGAGGAGGTGGCCGCCGCAATCGCCTTCCTGGCCTCGCCTCGCGCCTCGTACATCACCGGCCACGTGCTCACGATTGACGGCGGGTGGGTGATGCCGTAGGAGACTGTCCAACCCTGTTGAACGGGGGGACGAGGATCTCTGCGGGGAGGGCGGGGCCCTCCCCGCGCCCCGCGCACAGCTAGGGAGCGAGCATGGACTTTACGGGCCAGGTGGCGGTGGTGACGGGGGGCTCGCGGGGGATCGGGCGGGCGGTGGTGCGCGACCTCGCGCGGCGCGGGGCGCGGGTGCTCTTCTGCTACCGCGAGCGCGCCGAGGCCGCCGAGGAGACCCTGGCCCTGGTGGCCGCGGCGGGCGGCGAGGCGGCGGCGCTGCGGGCCGACGTGGGCGACCCCGACGCCGGCGCGGCCCTGGTGGGCGCGGCCGTGGCCCGCTGGGGGCGCCTGGACGTGCTGGTCAACTGCGCCGGGATGGCGGCCTTCGGCCCCGTCGAGAGCCTGAGCCTCGAGCGCTGGCAGGCCATCCTCGACGCGAACCTGACCGGCGTCTACCACCTGTGCAGGGCGGCGGTGCGTCCGATGATGCAGCGGCGCTACGGCCGGATCGTCAACCTGGCCGCCCTCCACGCCACGGGCGGCTTCCCCGGCCAGGCCGACTACTCGGCGGCGACGGGCGGGGTGCTGGGGCTGACCCGCGCGCTGGCCCGCGAGGTGGCGGCCTGGGCGATCACGGTCAACGCGGTGGCGCCCGGCCTGGTCGCGACCGAGCTGGCCGAGGTGACGCCGCCCGAGCTGCGGGCCTGGGGCGAGCAGATCATCGCCATGCGCCGCGCCGGCCGGCCCGAGGAGGTCGCGGCGGCCGTGGTCTTCCTGGCCTCGCCCCTGGCCTCGTACATCACCGGGCACACCCTGGCGGTGGATGGCGGGTGGACGATGGCGTAGCCGCGGGCATGGCAAAGGCCGGGGTGTTACCCCGGCCCTGCGCTGAACCATGTGGCGAGAATTCCAGCCTACAGTCGTCTCAGGTTCCGACGTGCGTACAGGCTTCCGAAAGGTCCTGACGGGCCCGGGGGCGCGCCAGGCTCCGACGTACGTGCAGAGTTCCTACTAGGTTCCGACGTGCGTTCAGTTCCTTCTGGTGCCGACGTGCGTTCAGTTCCTTAGGCTGTGGGTTCACTCTCCTTCTTGAGGCTTGACCGCCTCAAGGGTTCGGCGAGCCCGACAGGCCCTGGTGACAGCTTACTTATCCCGTGGCAGACCCTGGGCTGCTCTGCCGTTGGCGGTGCGTGTGTAGCCCCTGCCTGGCCAGCTTTTGCCTTTGGGTATGGCTCTTGCGGTGCGCGAGCTTGCAGCTTCTTCCTCGCGCGATGAGCTTTGCCGTGAGAGGCAGCCACGTAACTCGCAGAGCATCCAGCCGCTACATCAGCGGCCCGGCGCTTGTCTGTCAGTCTCCCTGGGGGGGCACCCTTGTGCCTGCCCCATTTCCCCTGACGTACGCTTGCCCCCCAATCGCACTCATTCCCTTTACAGTGGGGGTTGGGCGCTTGTCTTGTGACTGCGCGTTTTCAGCTGTTCAGGTGCCCTGGTGTCTCGTCGTTCCCTTGAGGCTTCGGGGTCATCATAGCATTGTTATGCCATGGATTCAAGCCATTAATCGTATCTTAACGATAATAAGCCCGATTTACCCGGCATGGGCGCCGCATGGGCGATACTTCGGCGCGGTAACTATCTTGAACTCATGTGCAAGGTGTAAAGGGTTTTTAAGGGCAATCGGCGACGACGCGCTCGGCGACGGCGCGCCCCGAGAGCAGCACAAGGGGGATTCCGCCCCCCGGGTGGGTGCCGCCGCCCACGAAGTAGAGGCCCCGCAGCTCGCGGGCGCGCAGGGGCGGCCGCATGAAGGCCGAGAAGGGGTTGTTGGAGGCCAGGCCGTAGATCGCGCCTCCGGCGGCGTTGTAGCGCGTCTCCAGGTCGGCCGGCGTCCACGCGTGCCGGTAGACGATATGGCGCCCCAGGTCCGGAAGGCCCATGCGCTCGAGCCTGGCGATCACCATGTCGCCGTAGGCCGCGGCCTCGCGCTCCCAGCAGACCCGCGGGCCCAGGGCCGGGGCGTTGACCAGGGCGAAGAGGTTCATGTGGCCGGGCGGCGCGTGGGCCGGGTCGCTCAGTGAGGTGGCGGCCACGTAGACCGTGGGATCGGCGGCGGGCACGCCCTTCTCGAAGATGGCGGCGAACTCGGCCCTGTAGTCGCCGCCGAAGAAGATGTTGTGGTGGGCGAGCCCCTCGTAGACCCGGTCAACGCCGAGGAAGAGCACGAAGCCGCTGCACGAGGGCTCGAGGCGGGCCAGGCGCCGGGCCGCGGCCGCCTGACCGGGGATGAGGGCCCCGTAGGCGTAGCGCGGGTCGGCGTTGACCACCACCTGGGCCGCGGGGAGCTCCTCGCCGCTGGCCAGGCGCACGCCGCGGGCGGCGCCGCCCGCGTGCAGCACCTGGGCGACGGGGCTGTTCAGGCGCAGCTCGACGCCGAGTTCCGCGCAGAGGCGCTCGAGGGCCGCGGCCAGGCGGTACATGCCGCCGCGCACGTACCAGCCGCCCTCGGCCAGCTCGATATAGGCGATCACGTTGAAGGTGGCGGGCGAGCTGTAGGGGGACGAGCCGTTGTAGGTGGCGTAGCGGTTGAAGAGCTGACGCAGGTGCGGGCTGCGGAAGAACGAGCGCACGGCGGCGTCTACGCTGCGCATGGCGTCAATGCGCGGGCCGTCGCGCAGCAGGCGCGGCGTGATCAGCTCGGCCAGGCCGTCGAAGGGTTTCAGCAGGAAGCTGTCGGCGACGGCGTCGTAGATCCTGGCGGTGTGGGCGAGGAAGCGGAAGAGGCCGGGCACATCGGCGGGGCTCAGGCGCTCGACCTCTTGCACAAGCTGGGGCAGGCGCTGCCAGGCGTTGAAGACCGTGCCGTCGGGCCAGTTGTAGCGGCAGGTGGGCTCGACCTGGTCGAGCTGGAGGTAGTCGCCCATGGAGCGCCCGGCGGCGGCGAACAGCTCCTCGATCACCCATGGCATGGTGAGCAGCGAGGGCCCGGTATCGAAGGTGTATCCCTGGGCGGCGACGAGGTTGAGCTTGCCGCCGACGCGCTCGTTCTTCTCGAGCACGGTTACGGGGTGGCCGGCCGCGGCCAGGCGGATCGCGGCGGCGAGGCCGCCGAGGCCCGCGCCGACGACGATCACACGGTCGGAGGAGCGCATACGAACTCACCACAGAGGCGCGGAGGTCCCGAGCTATTATACCCCGGGTGCTCCGCGCCTCTGCGGTGAGGGGCCGGCTACCAGCCCTTCTTGCCGGGGAGCTGGGCGCCGAAGATGCTGGGCGGCAGCTTGAAGCCGTGGGCCTCCAGGCGCGGCGTGAAGCGCGGCCGCACGCCGGTAGGCTTCAGGTCGCAGAGGACCTTGCCCTCGGGCGACTTGCCCTGGATGTCGAGCTTGAAGATGTCCTGGAGCACGACCGTCTCGCCCTCCATGCCCTGGACCTCGGTGACGTAGGCGACCTTGCGCTGGCCGTCCTCGAGGCGGGTCTGCTGGACGATGATGTCGATCGCCGAGGCGATCTGCTCGCGGATCACCTTGAGGGGCAGGTCCATGCCGGCCATCATGGACATGGTCTCCATGCGGGCGAGGGTGTCGCGGGGGGTGTTGGCGTGGAGCGTAGTGAGGGAGCCGTCGTGGCCGGTGTTCATGGCCTGGAGCATGTCGAGGGCCTCGCCGCCGCGGCACTCGCCGATGACGATGCGCTCGGGGCGCATGCGCAGCGAGTTGATCACCAGGTCGCGGATCTGCACGCGGCCGCTGCCGTCAATCTCGGGCGGCTTGGCCTCGAGGCGCACCACGTGCTCCTGGGCGAGCTGCAGCTCGGCGCTGTCCTCGATGGTGACGATGCGCTCGTCCTCGGGGATGAAGTTGGAGAGCACGTTGAGCAGGGTGGTCTTGCCTGAGCCGGTGCCGCCGGAGACGACGATGTTGAGGCGGCTGACCACGCAGGCGCGCAGGAACTCGGCCATCTCGGGGGTCATCGAGCCGAAGCGGATCAGGTCGTCCACCTTGAGCTTGTTCTTGGAGAACTTACGGATGGTGATGGTCGAGCCGTCAATGGCGCAGGGGGGGATGATCGCGTTGACGCGGGAGCCGTCGGGGAGGCGGGCGTCAACCATGGGCCACTTGCGGTCAATGCGGCGGCCGAGGGGCCTGATGATCCGGTCGATCACCTTGAGCACATGCTCGTCGTTGGCGAAGCGCAGCTGGGTGAGGGTGATCTTGCCCTTCTGCTCGATGTAGACCCGGTCGGGGCCGTTGACCATAACCTCGGAGATCGAGTCGTCGTTGAGCAGCTGCTGGATGGGGCCGAAGCCCATCAGCTCGTCGCAGACCATGGTGAAGAGCTGCTTGACCTGCTCGCCGGCGAGGTTGACGCCGGCCTGCTGGTAGACGCGGGCGAAGCGCTCCTGGAGCAGCTTCTCGGTCTCGGGCGAGCGTTTGAGCTCGGTCTGGTTGCCGAGGGAGGCCTGGATGCGGTCCACGCACCAGAGGGAGAGCTCGAGCATGCGCTGGTAGTCGGACGGGGCGACGGCGTCCTCGATGCTGGTGCCGGCGAGGGGGGTGCGCGGCTCGATCGGCGTCGTGGTGTGCGCCTGGGGCGGCGGGGCGACGGCCGTGACGGCGGGGGCGGTGACGAGGGGCTCGCTGGACTGAGGGGAGCCGCCACCGAGTCGTTTCAGCAGGGACATAACAGGCTTCCTCGGTATGGGACGCGCGGGGCGTCGCTAGCCAAGCTTGACGAAGTAGGCCTCGCAGGCGCGGTCGATCAGCTCCTTCGACATCGAGGGCGGGATGCTGCGGTACTTGGCCTCGTCGAGGATCTGGTCGCAGAGATCGCGCGGGTGGCAGGAGCGCAGGTCGCGTCCGACCTTCATATAGTGCTCCTGGAGCAGGTGGCGCAGGCCGTCGTCGCTGTAGGGGATCTGCTTGCCCTTGCAGACCAGCTGGAAGATCGCGCGGAACTCGGCGGGCGAGGGGTTGGGCACCTCGATCTTGTGCCTGATGCGGCGCAGGAAGGCCTCGTCCACCAGCTCCTTGGGGTTGAGGTTGGTGGAGAAGACGATCAGGACGTCGAAGGGCACCTCGAGCTTCTTGCCGGTCTGGAGGGCGAGGTAGTCAACCTTCTTCTCGAGGGGGACGATCCAGCGGTTGAGCAGGTCCTGCGGGCGGACCTTCTGGCGGCCGAAGTCGTCAATCAGGAAGAGGCCGCCGTTGGCCTTGAGCTGGAAGGGGGCCTCGTAGACCTTGGAGACGGGGTCGAAGATCAGCTCGAGCTGCTCGAGGATGAGCTCGCCGCCGACGACGACGCGGGGGCGCTTGCAGACGAGCCAGCGCGCGTCGGGGAAGGCGGCGGCTGTGGCGGCGCTGAGGGGGGCGCCGAAGGGGCCGGGGCCCTCGGCGTGGCCGACCTCGTGCTGCTGGACGACCTGATGGTTGAGGGGGTCGTAGAGCTTGATAATCTGGCCGTCGATCTCGATGGCGTAGGGGATGAGCACATAGCCGCCGAGCATATTGGCGATACCCTCGGCGATGGTGGTCTTGCCGTTGCCGGGGGGGCCGTAGAGGAAGAGCGAGCGGGCCGAGTTGGCGGCGGGGCCGATCTTGTCGAGCATGCGCTCGTTGACCACCAGGTGGCTGAAGGCCTTGCGGATCACGGCCTGCTCGATGACCATATCGCCGATCTGCTGGCGGCGGCACATCGCGAGGTACTGCTCGAGGGGCACGGGGGCGGGGCCGGCGTACTGGGTGCGGTCGAGGACCTCGTGGGCCTTGACGCGGCCCTTGTTGGTGACGATGTACTGGAACG
>DAOLDO010000023.1:0-19733 GCA_035327325.1 Chloroflexaceae bacterium
GCGCCTGGTGGCGGAGGTGGCCCGCCCACCAGGATCGGCTCGCCCCACGTGCCGTCCGGGTCGCTGCCCCAGTCGGTCAACGCACCCGGGTCGGCGCAGGGCGCAGCACCCGGCGGCATCCAGTGCGTCGCCGTCCACTGCACGGTGATGAACTGCGGGTCGAGATCCTGCAGCTCGATGTTGCCGGCCGGGGTGGGCGAAGGCACGGCGGTCGGCGTGCCAGACACGACCGTGATGGCCGGGTCGACGGTGGTGGTCGGGAACTCGTACGATGCCGCCGGATTGCCGACAAAGATCACGTCCACCGTCTCGGGCTGGCCGACCGGGGCGAGTATGGGCACGCGCACCGTGCTGTTGCCGGGCGGGATGGCGAGCGGCAGCTCGCTCCCACCGGCGATCTCGTGGGCGGTCCGCGAGTAGGCCCAGGTCGCGTCGGAGACAACGGCCCCGCTTGGCGTCTTGACCGCGCGCAGTCGCACGCGCTCGGTGTAGTTGATCGGTATGGCGACGGTCGTCCGGTTGATCCATGTGAGCTCGATGAAGAAGAGCTGGCGGGTGCCGTCGGGGATGCCAGTACGCCCGGCGATGACCGGGCCGGCCGATGCGCCCACCGTGACGTGAAGCGGGCCAACCTCGATGCGCTGGCCCAGGGTGTAGCTCGCGCCGACACGGGCATAGGGTGTCGGCGAGGGGAAGGGCGGGCCACCCGCGTCGGGGTATTCCTGCTCCCACTGCTCGTAGAAGATCGGCTCTTCCCAGTCGCCGCCCTCGGAGATTGGGCGTGTATGTGTGATCACCGTCTTGACCGGGCCGGCCGTGCCCCACGGCCGCGGTGTTGGACTCGGGCACGCCCAGCGGGGCGCGCCGTTCGTCTCCAGCACGCCGGCCACGCCGCAGGCAAGGACGAGCGGGAGGAGCGCGATGGCGAGCAGCAGCAGCAGCTTGCGCATCGTTACTGGCCCTCCCGAGGCAACACCGTGGCGAGGTCGAACGAACGTACCTCGACGGCGCTGCCGCCCTCGATCCAGGTCACCCAAGTGGTATGAGCATTGCGCGCCTGGGCAGCGACGGTTTGCCCCGTTGCCCGGGCGCCGAGGATCAGCGGCACGCGCTGTCCGGCGGTAGCCTCACGCCACACGCCGCTGCCAGGTGTGGACCAGCGCAGGAAGTGCGTGCTGGCCTCGGCGTTGCTCCAGCCGCCTGCGACACAGCAGGTGTAGATTGCGGCCAGCCGGTTGCTTGCTGGATCGTAGGCAGGTGCGGCGAAGACGATCTGCTCGCTGCCGCCCATGGGCGCCGCGACGAGCTCGGGTGGAAGCCAGCTGCGACCGGCGTCCTGCGAGGTAAGGGCGTAGGCGCGCCCGCGGTCGGCATCGGTGAACATAAAGGTGAGGCTATCGACAGTGGCCGCTGTGGGCCGGTAAACGAGCGCCTGCGCGTGCCAGAGGCGCGGCCCTGTCTCACCCCCGGCGATGTCGATCGCCTGCGCGCGTAGCTGCCAGGTGTCGCTCGGGCCAAGTTGCTTGGCGAAGAGCAGGGCCTGGGGCGGCGACGCCATCGCCCCGTTCGGGCCGGAGAGGAACAGCACCGTGGCCCGCGTCGCCCCACCGTCATCAGCAAGGGCAATCGCCCCCTCGCTGAAGTACCAGATTGCGCCGCTCAGACGCTCCAGCGACCACTGGCCCGTCGGGCTGCGGGTCGCGATCGCCGGCTGTACGCGGTTCGGGCCGTCGTGACAGCCCAGGCCCACCACCAGCCAGCCGTCGAGGGTGGCCGCGGCGTCGATCACCTGGCGGCAGTCGTCGCCGAGCGGCGTGGGGGCGCTCCACGTCACACCGTAGTCACGGCTTTCTGCGGCCCAGACCCGGCTGGGCGGATCGTTGTCGGCGAAATCGGGGTCGCTCATGCCCCACACGGCGAACACCGTGCCGTCGCCGGCGATCGCCACCTGCACCGTGCGCGTGTAGCGCCCAAGCGAGGCGGAGCCAATATCGACTTGATGCGCGGGCGTCCAGGTTCGCGTAGTTGGACTCAGGACGCTGACAAATGCCCGCTCCGGGTTATCGTTGCCCGACCAGACGACCGCGGCCACAGCCGCCCATCCCTCAGTAGGATGGGTCGCGACATCGACGTTGAGCACCACCTCGGGCAGCTGCAAGGTGGTCTTCTGACCGCTGCCACCGCCGGCTCGTGTCTCAACCATCGTCGGATAGGGCGGCTCGACGGGCACGGGCGTCGGCCAGGGCACGAGTGTCTCGCCGGGTGCTGCTGGGCAGCGCGGAAACGGTGTCGTCGTCGGCAGGCGCATGGGCGTCGGCACGCCGGTCGGCCAGCGAAAGCCCAGCGGTGTCGGCGTGAGCGGCACGGCTGGGGTGACGGTGACCGGAGGTGGGGTTGGGTAGGCCGGGCGGTTCGGCCAGCAGCCGCCCGCCACCGCTGTGCGCTGCACATCAGCGTAGCTCACGACGATGCCGCAACCGGCAAGGACGTGCCAGCAAACAATGAGGAGCGCACGTTGTGCCAGCCGAACAGGGTGAAGCCGCCGCATAATTCTACCCCAATCGATGCGACCTATCTCTGCTGTAGTGTAGAGAAGTGCATGCGCCGACGGAAGGAGACGAGATGGGTGAAAAACGCGGGTACTGTGTGTGAGGGAGCGGGACAAAGCGGGGGTACGTTTGTGCAATAATGAAAAAAAGCTGAGCCGCTAGGCTTTGCTTTCGGCTAGCGCTGCTTCGAGCAGCTGCTCCAACCATGTGTACACCTCCTCCTGCGTATGGAAGCCGGTCTTTTCGTACACCCGCTTCCAGTTGGTGCTGATGGTTTCCTTGGACACGTCGAACTCCTCGCTCAGTTCTTTGCGAGATGCGCCGAGATACGCCTTGACGACGACCTGCGCTTCTCTGCGCGAGAGCCGACCGTAGCGTTGGGCGATCAGCATCGCCGCCTTGGGTGGCAGCTCAGGGTCGCCGGTGAGGCCGAAAAAACGGGCGATCAGCGAGGGCATGTGAAGAGCTCCTGAGTGCAAAGCGAGTGTCCGTAGGCGGGATGGAGCGGTGCCTGTGAAACGATGATGACCTGCGGCAGAAGGGATAGCTATATGTCAAATATCACGGTCTGGAGGCTTTTCTGCGGTGAGCGAGCCTTCCTCGTACAGCGAGCCGCATCCGCTCTGCGGATGCAGGTTGCCACTGTCACAGCCGAGCACGGCATCTCGTTAGAGAGGCAGAACCGATGAAAGGGGTCGCCATGAACGTTCTCGTCGCTGGCGCCACCGGGGCGCTGGGGAGGCAACTCGTGCCGCTGCTGGTCGCCGCAGGTCACGAGGTGGTCGGGATGATGCGTAGCGCATCAAAGCGCGACGCGCTGCGCACGCTGGGTGCGACACCGGTCGTCGCCGATGCCCTCGACCCGGAGCAGGTCGCGCGGGCGGTGGCCGGGGCGAGCGCCGACGCGATCATCCACCAGCTCACCGCGCTGTCAGGCGGGCTTGATATGCGCCGCTTCGACTGCACCTTCGCCGCAACCAATCGGCTGCGCACCGAAGGCACCGACCATCTCCTCGCTGCCAGCCGCGCTGTCGGCGTGCGCCGCTTTCTCGCCCAGAGCTTCGCCGGCTGGCCCTATGCGCGCACTGGTGGCCCAATCAAAGACGAGGAATCACCATTCGACCCACACCCGCCCGCAGCCCTGCGCACCAGCCTACTGGTGCGCCCTGGACCGAGGGCATCGTGCTGCGCTACGGCGGTTTTTACGGGCCGGGCACCTCGCTCGACGGACCGGGCAGCGAGCATGTCGAGGCCATTCGCCGGCGCCTGTTCCCGCTGATCGGCGACGGCGCCGGGGTCTGGTCGTTCGTCCACGTTGCGGACGCCGCCGAGGCCACACTGGTGGCCCTTGAGCAGGGTCGTCGCAGCATCTACAATGTGGTGGACGACGAGCCCGCTCGCGTGGCCGACTGGCTGCTGGCACTGGCGCGGGCGGGCGGTGCCGCGCTGCCCCGACGGGTGCCCCGCTGGCTGGGGCGGCTGCTCGGCGGCGAGGTAGCAACGCTGATGATGACCGAGATCCGCGGCGCTTCGAACGCCAAGGCTAGGCGCGACCTCGGCTGGGCGCCCAGGCACCCGAGCTTGCTGGGCACCTTCGCGGAGGGGACGGTATGAGCGAGCAGCACGCGGCGCTCCTGGAAGCGCTGCGACGGGGGCGTTCGCCCTGGCCTACCGCATGTTGGGAGCATGGCCGAAGCCGATAAATTGTGGAAATGGACGCAAGCCGAATGTTTTGCTAGAATGCAGGAAGGAAGAGTGGATAGAAGGGTTGACAGATAAGCGTCACGGCGACCGTCAGATGCTAGCGCCAACAGCAATTTGTCAAGGGTTTTTCGCCATCACGTCGTCGCTCTCGCTTCTCATAACATTCGGGATGTGCCCGCTACCGGAAAAATGTCATGAGCCTACTCGGGATTAATCTCACAAAAGCAAATATTGATGCAATCGCATGGCAAGAAGTGGTCGTTGCTTGTGTTGGGAAGGAATGCAATTTTTATGATAGCGCCTTTTACGATCATGCTCGCATAGCAGAAAGCAATGGTAACATCAATGCTACTGCACTCTATACATTTCTTGGTGCGATCTGCTCCTTCCATGTAAAATTAGACACTCCAGAGGAGCCTTTCTCACCTGCATTTGAATTTCAAGCTGGTCGTAGCCCTAGTATTGAAGACCTTGAAGAGGAACACTTTCAACTATTACTTGAGTTAGCCCCTGAAACAGTTGATCCAGAGTTGCAGGCAAGAATGGCTGATATTCTCTGGGTCTGCCGTCGCGACTTTCGCATGGCGCTGATGGCCGTAGATGCGTATTTGGCAAGCGCTCAGCGGTTAGAAGACCCTGAACATTGGTCTACTGGCTTGCATCGGGTAGAGCGGGCTATGCAGATAGCAGCCTCTCTCGGTCGCAACAATGCAGCTCTGCCAAAGGCAATTGCATACATTGAGGAACGCCTGAGACATTACAACGGTACTGACCCGTTGTTCCTTTCTGTAAAACTAATGGAATTGCTTCAGGAGCAGCGGCAGGGCGATCCTGCGACCTACGCAGCACTTGCGGAAAAAATTGCTTTACAAGCTGAAGTTGAGCAGAAATGGCACAAAGCTCGTGCTAGTTGGTCAGTTCTGGCTAGATGGCATCGAGTGGAACGCGATGCAGCCCTTGAGCGTGAAGCACAGCTTCACCTTGCAGAAACATATGCCTCAGAGGCACAAGCAGCCTTTGCCCACAACCCCAACGACCATAGCCTTGTCGCGCATCACCTCCAGCAGGCCATTGCTTCTCTACGGCGAGTTGCAGGGACGGGCGAGCGGGTGACAGAGCTGCACCGGCAACTACTGAACCATCAGCAACAGTCAGTGGGGCAGATGCAGGTAGCTACAACAAGCATTGATGTTTCTGAACTAGCAGAACAGGCTCGAAATGCTGTAGCAAACAAAGAGCCTCTCCGGGCATTGGTGAGTTTGGCCCTGCTGTCGCGACCGCTGAGCGTTACACGCCTTCGTGATGAAGTTCGCCGCACCGTTAGGAGCTACCCTCTCCAGTTCATTTTTTCGGCAGTCCAACTAAATGAGGAAGGCAAGGTCATTGCCCGTAGGCCTTCGTTGACACCTGCGGATCTCGAGGCGGATGAAGCACTTCTACGCACGGAGATGTTTCGCCAGGCGAGTTGGCATCGTGGGACTATGGCTACCGGTGCCATTGAGCACGCACGGCACCAGATTAACCTTGAGCACAACATTCGAATCCAAGACTGGATGTCTATTGTTGCGGAAAACCCCTTCGTACCAGAAGGCCGAGAACTGCTTTATGCCCGTGGCTTGCATGCTGGCCTGATCGGTGACTTCATCACTGCCCTACACATTCTTATCCCGCAAGTCGAACACTCATTGCGAAATTTGATGAGCGAAGCGGGCTTGCTTGTATCAGGGATAGACTCTGCTGGCATTCAGGATGAGCACAATATCAACTCCCTACTCTACCGTGAAGAATTAAAAGCCATGCTTGGCGAAGATATAGTGTTTGAGCTTCAGGGGTTGCTTGTTGAGCGATTTGGCGAAAATATGCGCAATCGCTTGGCGCATGGTCTCCTGAGCAGCGGGGCGTTCTTCGCCTCATCGGTGGTTTATCTATGGTGGTTGGTACTGCAACTTTGCTGTCTTCCGGTAGCACCTCAAATACTCGGGCAATCTTCTGAAGCATCTCGTTCTCAATCGGCATCCACAGCAGACAGCCCCTCATCCCAGGACACTACTTGATCATGTGTCCGTTCAAGGAGTGAGGTTGAAAGGCAATACACAGGCCGATATGAGGCAAGGCTCGGAAACACCGCGCCCTGATGCCCTAGCAAGGTGAATGGCTCAAACCAAGACACTATGCTCTATCCGCTGATGGCCACAACCAGACGCCAGCAGCGACCGCAAGGCATATGAGCGTCGCGAGCAGGCCAGGGTCAGGATGACCCGGCCGGCCAAGCCACACCTCAGGCCCGTGCAGCTGGAGCGGCCGCAGCGAGGGCGCGCCGTCGGCTGGGCCGAACACGGCGCTTTGCAAGACGTTCGAGGCCCAGTGGAAGCCGACCGGCATCCAGATACTGCCGCTCCGCTGTCGCAGCGCGAGCAGTGCGAGCCCCAGTGCCGCCTCGCCGATAAGCGTTCGAAGCTTTATCGGGTGGGCCAGGGCAAAGAGCGCGGTGACGATAGCGCTGGGCAGCGGCTCTGGAAGCGCGAGCTTGAGTGTGGTGTAGCCGTAGCCCCGAAAGACCAACTCCTCATTGGTGGCGATCACGAGGTGGCTCACGACGAGCGCGGCTGCCGACACTGCTGGCGTCAGCCCATCGTCGGTCGGTTCGCCCCAGTGCGGCGCACTCACCCATCCCTGCGTGTGCGCGATGCCCAGCATGGCCAGCAGCGCAGCCGACCCAATACCCGCGCCCTGCAATACTTTCACGACAGCACCCGCTTGTTGCTCGAGAGTCCAGCGCGCCCGATCCTCTGGCCGAAGTTGGGCGAAGCTGCGCGTGACTGCGAGCGTGATCGGGAAAACGACCAGATGGATGCGCTCGAAGTCGAAGTAGCGAGCTCGCGGCATGACCATCGTGAATGTCTGCATCGTGACGCCTGCCACCCCGAAGTATGCTGCCGCCCGGAGGAAGTGCGAGCGTCGGAGATGGCGTACTGTCCGCTCCAGAAGCCGCATCTGGCTCTGTATGGTGCTCACTACTGCTCCTGTGTTTGCATCGTACTTTCTATCTGCCTGACAAGCTCGGCAACGGGCCGCTCACGAACAAGGCTGGTTTCTACCGGGAACGTTGCAACGACTCGAGTACCTCCCTCAGGCAGACAATCGAACATGATATTGCCGCCAGCGGCCTTGGCGCTTTCGATCATGTTCAGCACGCCGCGGTGCCCGGCGCGCGGTTCAATGGTAACACCCGTGCGGCCGTTATCGGTGATAGAAACGAGAAGCGTGCCATCCGGCGTCTCTGGGTACGCGAGCCGCACGGTGATCGCCGTGGCTTCGGCATGCTTGATCGCGTTCGCAAGGGCTTCGCGCGTGATACGGTAGATTTCCCGCGCTGTCGCCGGTCCGACAGGCACCGCCGTTCCTACTACCTGCAATGAGCACGCGCCGCGCCACCTTGCCTTGGCTCGCTTCACCTGGGCGCGCAGCACGCTTGGCAGCCCCCACTGATCGACGAGGCCAAGCGGGCGCAGGCGCTCGCAGATGGTGCGTAGGGCCTCACTCAGCCCGCGCTCCCCCTTGAGCAGGAGCTCCAGTTCGGCGCGCTGCTCCGGGCTCGTTGACCGCTCAAGGAGCAGCTGCGCCGACTCGATGTTCGCCTGGACGTATTCGTTGATAATCTCGTCGTGGATCTCGTGCACGAGATCGGCCTCGGTCTCGTCCTGCACGCGTCGCATTGCGTGGAGCAGCTCGCGCAGACGCGCCTCGGCCTCGCGCAGCCGCTCGTAGGCCGCGCTGTGGGCAAAGGCGAGCGAGGCTGCGTCGAGGAGATCCACGATCTCACGAAGGTCCTCTGCACGATAAGGTTCAAGCAAGCCATCTGTACCGAGCAACGCGAGCGCAAGCAGATCGCCGCGCCCGTGGTGCACGACGCACCAGAGCGCGATATCTTGATGATACACGGTTCCCTGCTCGTCTGCGGTGAGCGTCACGGCTTGCAGTGCTGTATAAACTTCTCGCGCCTCGACAACTGGCTTGCTTTTGAGCAGGTATGCTGTCAGTGCCCCTGGATTGAGTGACGGCGGCAGATTGGGCAGTTGGTCCTGGCTTATCAGGGCAAGCTGCCTGGGAGCTGTTGGCTCGACCAGGTAGAACGCGAACGGAGCGCGTGCGAACGTGCCTTGTACGCCCTCCTTCACAGCGGCCACGAGGGTGCTGGCATCGAGCGAGGTCGTAAGCCGGTGGCGCGCTTCGCGCAGCGGGGAATACGAGCGATCAGGGCCGCTCCATCTGGCGCGTAGTCGACGCGTCCAACCGACGAGCGGATACACCAGCAGCGCTGCCCCAAGCACCGACCAAAGCAGGGTCTCTGGTCGCACCTGGGTGGCGAGCAACACGACGGCACCGAAGACAACGGCGATCAGTGACAGCGCCAGGAGATCGGCTAGGAGACGCCTCACCAAGCGATCGAGCGTGTAGAGACTTGCGGCCGTGCCACTCACAAGATACGCCACAGGAACAGTGATCGGCATGAGATCGATGAGCGCATCCGGGAGTGGTGATGTTGTGCCCGTCAGTAGCGGCAGAACACGAAACAGGAACCAGATCGCGGTTGTGAGCAGACAGGCCAGGGTAATCAGGCGTACCTGGCGGCGGGTATGCAGGATGGGTGTCCGCTGATACGCCTCGAACAGCAACAGGCCGGCGCCGGCGAACGTGATTACAAGCGCGATCACTAAGGGCACCCAACCGTAGACGATCAGGTCGGCAAGACCAGGCCGCCAGCGCAGCCAGGCAGCGGCGAGCAGGGCGTTGCTGCCGAGCAGACTTCCGGCGATCGCCAGGCGCGCCACACGGCTCCGCCGACGCGACACTGCTCGTGCTGGGAACCAGACGTGAAGGCCGACCCCGAGGGCGGGAAGCACCGCTGTCATCAGCCAGACCAGGAGCACGAATAGGGGCGTGGACAGGTCGATCGCGAACACGTAGCTACCAAGGACGCCCGCGAGCATCAGCCAGAAGGCTGCGACAAGAGCGGAGCCGTTCACCTCGTGCCGGCGCCCGAGGCCGAGCAAGGCGCCGGTTATCCAGCACGCGGCGGACAGCAGCGCGAACACAATCTTGGCAATCTGGTAGGACGGCTCTGGTGCCTGACGGGGCAGCAGAAAGGTGTGGGTTACGCCGGCTCGCTCGACAGTCACCGGGATCTGCTCACCGCTCTCGACAATGAGGTGCCACTTGTTCCAATGGTGTAACAGCGCGGCGACAGGCTTGCCGTAGATGCTCTGTACGCGATCCCCAATCAGCATGCCGGCTTTGGCTGCAGAACTGCCAGCTTCCAGGAAGATCACCTCGCCGGAGCGCGGATCGAGATCGTACCCCAGATATTCGACCGGCCAGACGAGCAGATTCGCCCAGAGCGGTCCGATCAGTGTGAGCAGGGCCAACGCGCCAAGCAGCCACCGCGGCGCGGCGTGGAAACGGTGAGGCTGGTCGTGGCCTACGTGCCTGACTGGTGATACCATAGGTACTCGTCATGAGGCGTCAGGCCCAAACACATCGGTAAACAGCACGGCGACCGCATCGCGCACATTCGGGTAGGGGGCGAGCAAGTCGAGCGCGGCCTCGCGGTACCGTGTGTACACGTATGACCAGAATGCCGAAGCGATCTGTGAGGGTATGAGATCTCTGCCGTGCGGGATGAACGGCAGGAGCGCCGGCAAGGTCAAGGCCGCGTTCGGCTGACTGGCCGCATCGCGCAGGTCGTCGGCGTACTGAACAAGCGTGCCGTAGATCTCACCAACCTGGGTGAGGGCATCGACAAGCCTGTGGTCGTCAGCGAGCAGCGTCGCCACCCCGCCGAACGCCAGGGCATAGGTGGCACCGGTCTTCGCCTGAGCGATCTGCTGATAGATCCCAAGCGTCTCGAACGCGAGTGGGGCGGCGCCAGACGCCAGATCCTGCTGCTGACCATCAGCCATGCGCAGCATGCAGTCGTTCCACAGGCGCTGGAGACGAGAGAGTCGACCGTCGGGAACCCGCATCGCCAGGTCGTCGAGCAGACTGGCGGCGAGCACGTAGCTCGCAAAGACGAGGTTGTAGTGCTCCCCGACGGTCTCAACCTGCGGCAGTGCCTGGAGCGGATCACCGTCCTGCAGCGAGTCGAGGCGACCAATCGTGGCGTACATCAAGGTCCAGGAGTCCCGATAGGATGTGACAATTGGCTCCGGCCCGGGCAGCACCGCCGATAGGGTAGCGAACATGGCTGCTATCGGCATGTGCTGACGCAACTGCTCAACCTGGGGGCGGAGAAGTTCGGCGAGTTGCTCGCCGAACTCCTGTCGGAGCGGCAGCTGTGCAAGGCGTGTCAGCCCGAGGGGATGCGTCACTTTGGTGCTGGCCTGTGCCCCCCACCCGACCCATAGGAGTTGATGAAAAACTCGAGCGGATCGAAGCTGCTTACAGCGAACTGTAGGGCGATGACCGTGAGGGCTGGCACAGCGCGGTAGATCGAAAGTGACGCGATCGGCGCGCCGATAGGGCTCGTGCGCGTATCCGCTTCGGCGTCGGAAGAAGGCGCACTGTGTGCGAGCTGGGTCTGATTGAGCTGCGATTCCATGGGGCTCCTCTTCGCATTGTGCAGGACGATGTGGGCATGTCCTGACGTGACGGAGTGACTGCTCAATTGCACACCTTCACGGTACGCCGGTCGCCTTCGCCTGTCACTATGATAAACATCATAGTTTGGCAGCAATCATCATTCGACGTCGCCGTTGGAGCGCTGGCGGTACCAGATGACGAGCTGTGAGCGATCCTCACAGCCGGTCTTCGCGTACAGGTCTCGGACGTAATTCAGCACGGTACGGGGGTCGATGTTCAGGTTGGCTGCAATAGCCTTGGTCGTCGCTCCATGGGCAATCAGCTTGAGCACACGCTCTTCCTGCGGCAACAGCGCGCAGCCGTTGAGCGCAGCAGCCGCGCGCTCCTGATGCTCCAGTACCAAGGGAGACAAGTAGCTTTGGCCGGAAGCTACGGCCCGAATTGCCGCCGGGAGGTGGTTCAGTCGCTCTTCCTTGACCACATAGCCCAGGGCTCCGGCGCTCAAGAGCTCGGAAGCAAGGGCCACACTTGAGGAGAAGATCAGGATACGAACCTCCGGATAGCGGGCCTGTAGCTCGCGAACCATCGTGATCGGCCCAGCGCCCATCCCCATCAGATCAAGGATGAGTACATCGATCGGCGTTGTTGCGAGCTGCGTGAGGAGCGTGGCGAAATTCGTTGCAACGCCAACGATCGTAATTTGGGCTTCAGCGAAGAGGAGGCCGTCGAGTCCCGAGTGAATGATCGGGTGGTCATCGGCGACGAGCAGGCGAATAGTGGTGTTGGGCATGGGTGCGACCATTAGTTAGAGATTCGTTAAAAGCGTCGCATGGGACGTTCATAGTACACACGGATGTGCGAGGTGTGGAGAGGGCAATCTGCATCAACCGTCCCGAGTTCTTCAAGACAACGCACCTTCCTTGTCCCGGCAACAGCCGCTCGTTGGTCCAGCCAGACCACTAGAACGACGAGACCATGCGTCAGACTATGCTGCTCCTGGTGGTAACAGATGAGGAAGCTGTTGCCGAACTGATCAGGCGTGTGCTTGCTGACAACGGCGTTGACGTAGTGCTCTTTGTCGCACGGAACGGCATGGAGGTCATTGAGCATGTGCGAGGACAGCCACTTGGGCTTGCAGTCGTCGACCTTGACATACAGGGCGCCGTGGCTGGTCAGGACATCTGCCTGAAGCTGCGCGCCCTTCGGCGTACCTTGCCGATTCTCCCCTTCGGTCGGGCACAGACCGATGTGCCTTTCCTGGACGAGCTTGGCTGCGCCCCGCTGTTGCTCAAGCAGCAGATTTTGGCTGAGCCACGCATGCTCGCCGTTCACGTTCACACTGTGGCACAACAAGAGCCGGTGGTGCGTGTGCCCTCTGGAACCTTGAGTAAGCTGGAAGAGCGGTTCGATGCAGCGTTGGTTGAAGAGCAGCGGCGCGAGCAGCCTGCCGTTCTGGTGCTATGTCGCCACATGTTCCTGCGGTGCGGCCTGGTAGGAGCGCTCACGGGGCTTGGCTTTCGCGTGGCCGTGGACACGGCTGATCTCGACGAGCTGGTGAGCTCAGCAGGTGAGCTTGGTAGCACCGGTCCGATCGTCGGCCCGTTAAGCGATGTTGTCAGTATTAGAGCGGCGGCTCAGGCATTGGGACGTCCGGCATTGGTGATCGCGACGCAGCAGCGCGATCTGGAAGGACCTGCGCCTGCAGAGCTGGGGGAAGTGAGTTTGCTGCTCTTCGACGAGACAGGCGATCTCCTGCAGCTCCTTACAGCTCTCCGGCGAGTAGCCGCCGGCCAACGGGTGGTGGCGGTGCCTCCCGCAGCCATCGCGCGATGGGTGAAGCCGCTCAACGCGTTGCCGAGCCGTGCATGGGAGATGCTGGTCACATTACTTCTGACAACAAGCGTCGAGGAAACTGCACAAGTAACTGGTATTCAGCCCTCGTCCGTCGAAACCACAGTTAAGCGCATCCGGCGACGTCTCGGTTTCCGAACGCTCGCTGAGCTCCTCGATGTGACGCGAAACCAGGTGACCGATCAGCTCGGCGTATTGCCGGATCGCTTATCGTCGTCACGCTCAATTTCAGTTTAATCACTGTCAGTAGGGCCACTATCTTTGCACTTTTAACCTTTCGGCCTGATACCAGCCGAAACCGTGTTGATTCTTATCCGGCACCGAGTAGAAATAGACTGACTTTACACGCTTTTTTACACCGTATCGGTAGAAAAATCAGCACGTATGACTGGAATAGTTAAAAGTGCAAAGGTCGTGAGGGCTTGAGAGAGGGGTCTCCGGATCTTTGAATCCATTGATATTACAGGAAGTCGCTGCCGCCGAGGCTCATAATTGCAGCGGCGGCGTGCTCGTCGACAGGCTCTTCCAGATCATGAATGCTGGCTGGTTGCGCCTCCGTATCGAGCGGCGAGGTCTGACGTGCGAGCTCCAAACCCAGAAGCGCAAGCAGGTTCGTTCGTCGAAAGAGCGGCAGACATAGGAGCAGTCGCTGAACCGCAAGCCGAGCGACGCCCTCTTCACTGACGCCGGGAGGCAGCAGCGCACCGACGCCGACGATCTCAGCCAGCGTGACATCGAGGCCGCGACGCCAGAGCCGGTAGGCGAGCTCGCCCTCTGTCTCCGCCTCTGGGAAGAAGGGCCGCACCGCGTCGAGCAGCGCCTCGTCCTGCGGGGAGATGCGGAGGCCAGCGATCAGGCGTCGCGTTTTGCCCGCGCGCTGTGTGATGCTACGGGCCATGGCACGCTCCTACTTCCCGGCCGCGCGGAAGATCAGCCCGAACAGCACCCCGATGGCGTTGAGCTCGCTGGCGAGCGGCCCGTCCACAAGCAGGTAGTCGCGCCCTGGCTCCTTGGCCTCCTGCTGAAGGACGGGCACGAGGAGGTCGCGCAGGAGCAGCACACCACCACCGGTGATCGCGACGAACTGCGAGCTTTCTCGCATCTCCCCCAAAACGTCGGCCACAATTGCATTGCCTTTGCTGGCGACGACGCGCTGGATCTCCTCGGCGATGCTGACGCTGCGGCTCGATCGGGTGATGGTCTGCCTGACGAGTGCCTGCTGTGCCTCGACATCGTTGCGGATCGCCTGGGCGAAGCGGCGGTCGTGGCGCAGGGCGCGGGCGATACGGATCGTGCCGTCCCCAGGTCGTCGGTTGATCATCTGGGCAGGGCGAAACATCACCTCGCAGACGTGCAGATCGCCACCACCGATGTCGATCACCCGCATCCCGGTCAAGTCGAGCACCACTTTGCCGTTCGGCGCACGGGTCAGCGCGATGACGGTGCCGGTCGACTGCGCCTGGGGCAGCACGCTGCCGACTGCGATCATCCAGATCTCGGGCTGGCGCTTGTCATCGGTGCGGGTGATCGTCCAGGTCTTCCCCTTGAGATGCCGCGTGAGTGACTGGCGCGTATGGGTGTCGAGGGTGAGCTGCTCCGCGCCCTTCTCGTCGCGCTCGATCACGATCTCGGTGTTGGGCACGGCTAACGTCAGGGCGACCTGATGCTCACCGGGGGCGTAGCCAGCCGTGCGAAGCAGCTCCACGATGCCCGCCCCGATGAACCAGATCTGACGCTCATCGTCGAGGCGCTGGATGGATGGGCCGAGCCGGAGCGCGTCGCCGCTATGGGCGAGGGCGGTGGCGCCGGTCCAGAACGAGACGCCGTCGCACTGGTAGGCCACCTCCTGGCGCCCCTGGATCTCCTCGGCGACAGCGAAGGCTGTGGGCACCCGGATCGTCGTGAGCAGCGTGCGAGGCGCCACGCCAACGTCGGCGTCTGGTGCGAGCCGCAGGGTGGCCCCCTTGAGCGCATCGTTCCCGTTGTCGATCGCCACGGGGACCAGCGTGGCGCTGCCGATGCGAACCGTCGGGCGGATTGCGAAGGTGGCTGGCGAGCCAGCAACCCAGGCTCGGGCGACGAGCTCGAAGATGCTGCCGAGGGGTGCGAACTGGTTGGTCTCCATATGTCTGTCCTTTCTCTCAAGCAGCGAAGAGCGAAGGTGTACGGTTGGGTACGGATTCGTACGCGCTTCGGGTAAGGGTCTGTATGGAACCGTACGCTTCTGTACGGTGAAACCCCGCTGTTCGGCCTTCGTTGCGCAACGCCCACTTTGACCGAGCATCGACGCTCGTTCGCATCTCCGGCCAACGCGCACTCTGTCTGTGCAGATAGACACACTGCGAATTGGACCTGTTGGCCTGAAATCCTTTACAGCTCTGCGAGCATGGTCATTGACGGCTGCACGCAACTTGCATCACCAAGAAGCTGAGCACGCGGAGCAATGTACAGCGGCGCACAGCGCTCCTGGCATCGGGCGAATGCCGAGTGAATCAAGGGGTAGCCTGAGGCGGTGAGGGTCAACATTACTCGTCGTTGGCAGCGTAGTACGATCACTCCTAACTACCTCGTTCGCTACGTCATTCTCCGCGTTGTGTGCGGTGAAAGGCTTCGTACTCCCTGAGTGCGGAGGACTGTACGGAGCCCTGGGAGGAGGGCGTGGTGGAGGTGTGGAACCCGGTTCCTGAGCTGCTCCCACCCCTTGACCCCCCGGCTCCGCCTAGTGGCTCGGTACCGACACCCAGATGTTACCGTCCTCCTGAGGCGGCGCCGCTCGTCAGGGACGCCTGCGAGTCTGATTGTTGACTGTTAAACATTTCCTTGGGCTGTCGTGCAACCACTCCTGAGGCTATGGATCAGGTGGTGGTGTCTGCGGCAGCGACTCTCTTTGTGCTCGCGCCAGTGAAGACCGACATCGTCGGCGCCGCAACTGTGTGTGACGAGGGATCACGCGGGTAATGCATGATTGATTCCGAGCCTGATCGTTCATCGCCGGCACCTCAAACCCTTGGCTAGAGCAGGAGGAAGGAGCGCAGGGCGTCTCAGCAGGTTGCCGGGGCACAACGTTTGGCGGCACCCAGCGTCCACGGCGCATGAGCACCATGCGCTCGTAGCTACGCTGGCCGCCACGGGGCATCGCCGCGAGTTGGCGACGGCGTACCGACCGCAGCTGAAGTCGAGTCGCGACGTGAAGCCAGTGCTTGCGAGTCGTGACGACACTTACCAGGGCTGCCTTGGCGAGTTGCTCCACATCAATTACTCGCACACCACCGTCGAGCAGCTGTTGAGCGGCGGCGCACAGCCGCACTTTCACGGCCCGCTCGCGTCCGGCGTTGCTTTGCTCGCTCTGCGCTGTCTCTACGATCACCGTTGGCGGTAACCCAGGCACGGGCAGGCCGAACAGGAGCGTGATCTGTACGTCGGGGTGATCGAAGGGCCGGCCGCGCAGCGCGCACTGCAGCAGCTCCGCCTCGCGCCGCTGCTCCAAAAGGGCTGCGAGCCGCGAATCGGCGAAGGTCGGCACCGGCACGTGCCAGCTCGCCCCGGTCGCGTCCGTGAGCAGCGGCTCGGCGAGCATGATCCGCTCGTCCAGTGGCTTCTCGTCGTCGGCGAAAAGCGCCCGGCCCTCACGAATCACCTGCTCCAGGTTCGGATGGTAGACCTGGGCCAGGATCACGTCGTGGCCTTGGTAGGCGTTCGAGCCACGCAAGGCACCGTAGTGGCCGACCTGCACCTCGTCGTGTCCGCGAGCGACAAGGGCGGCGCGCAGCTCGTCCTCACACTCGCGCGTGCAAACCACCAGCGTTGGACGGCCAGGCCGGATATGGCCTGTAACCTCATCGAACCAGCGTTCGCGGCGTCGGCTCCCACGCTCACCATCGCGGGCGCGCAGCGAGGTCTTGGCCCAGTCGCGGCCGATTACCTGAACCACCCGCATCGCACCTGGAATATGCGGCCGCTCGACTCGGATTGATGTCGTTGGGAAAAGGGCACGGAGCAGTTCGGGGTTCGCCGTGGCGTCGAGGATGATCTTTGGCTGATCGGCACGGGCAAGCTGAGCGCGGAGGTGTTCGACTCGCATGTATAACTCCAGGCGACCGCCGCGGGCCTCCACCCGGCTCGTGAAGCGTTTCCCCTGCTGCTGCAGTTTGTACTCCTTCGCCAGCTGGTTAAGCAGCGTCGCGGTGTGCCCGGGCGGGAGGGCCTGGTAGTCGGCGAGGCGGGCACCGGTTGGGAGCCCGATCAGCATGTTCAGCTGCTCAGGCGGCGGCAGCTCGTCGAGCGCCGCTGCAAGTGTGTCGTCGAAACAGGCCCGTTCACATTGGGCCTGCTGGACAAGCTCATCGAGGAGCAGGCTGCCTGCAAGCGCGCGGTCGAGCGTCGTTGCCACGGCCTGGGCGATCCAGCGCAGCACGGTCTGGATCGCCGGTGCTTTGGGATGTGCCCTGCTCATCGCGGCCAGGTCAGCGGCGTCGAGCTGGACGTGCTGGACCAGGCTCGTCGGATCGAACTCGTCGAGCACGACGACGCCAGCCTGCTCCCACCAGCCGGTCGCCTTCAGGAGTGGGATGGGAGCGAAGAAGTCGCCCTGCCGCTCGAACTGGCGCAGGTAGCGGCAGCGGTCGACAAACGGGCAGCGGCGCATGCAGAGCGCGTCCTTGACGCTGTAGCCCTTGCCTGCCAGCACAGCGACCTCAGGCAGCTTGCGGCAGTTCTGCGGACCTCGGCCGTGAAGTGGGATCAGCGGAATGCCCTGCTGATCGTCGATCTGCGCCTTGCGGAGTGCGGCCCAGACGAGATAGCCGCTGCCGTCGTCGCCGGTCGGGGTATTCGCCAGCCACCGTTTGAGCCCGAGCGTGGTGTTGTGGCCCTTGCCGATGCCCGGTGGATGGGCGAGGACGAGGAAGCCGGTGCCGCCGGTTGCGTGCTCCTCGACCTGAGCAGCGATGGTTTCACGGGTCTCGACGAGCGACTGTGACGGCGCGGCGCGCTCGCGGTAAACGGTGGGCATCTCGGATAATGACAGTCGCCTTGGGCGCGGGCGTCGAAGAGGGTAGGCACTCGGCGCTGGGAGATGATGACGCGCCAGCAGCCCCTGGCCGATCGCGGCGTGGTAGTCGTGCAGCAGCGGCGCGGCGTCGATCAGCTGCTGGAAGCGGGCGGCTCTGTGCTCGCTGATGAAGCCGTCGATCTCGGCCTTGTCGGCGCCAGGAGCAAGCGGTAGACGCGCGATCCGCACCTGGAGCCCGGCCGCAGCGCACGTCGCACCGTGCCGAATCGACCATTGCTCCTCCGGCGCAAGGCAAGGCACGCCGTCCTTGCTCCGGCGCGGCTGACTGTCGTAGCAGAGGATGACCTCCTCGACACCCCTGGCATGCAGCTCCTCGGCCCAGGAGGCGCGGAAGACATTCAGGCCAGGCTGGCCGATCGTTGGATCGTTGACCTCGCCCTCGTGAAATGCTTGGAGGGCGGCCAAGGCCTTGAACTCGGCCTCGGCGACAATGACCCGCTTGGTTCCTGGTTGCACGGTGTCCCAGCCGAACGGGAACGTGGCGCCACGTTCCAGGTACGGGCCGAGCGAGCGATAGCCCTTCTGACCATCGTAGGTGCGCGTACGTAGGTCGACGACTTGGCCGTCGGCGATGTAGGGGAAGATCAACCGGCCGCGCAGGTTCCAGTGCGTGAGCTGCCGCCCGCTGTCGTCGGTGATGACGAGCCCAGCCTCCTCGGCGTAGGGCAACGCCTCGGGGCACTCGCGGCGGAGGTGCGCGACGAGGCTCTCGGGGTCACGCAGCGTGACCCCGAGCACGTAGCTGTTGATCGTCGCGTCGCTCAGGCCGCGCCGGTGCAGGTACGCCAGCGGCTCAGGGTGGCAGGGGTCGAGTAGCCAGGCGTGCGCCCAGAGTGCGACGGCCGCGTAGAGCTGCCGATAGAAGGGGATGTGTTGTGGATTAGGTGCGGCGCGCGAGCGTGAAGGCGGCGGGGTGCTCGTTCGAGGCGCTCGCTGCTGACGATCGTCGTCGGTGCCAAGATTCTTGAGCAGGCCGCGCCGGTCGCAGACGCGGCACCAGTAGCGCTCAGCAGGGCGACCACCGCTCGCCTCCATCCAGACGTGAAAACGGTCCTCGCCCCCGTCGGCGCAGAAGGGGCAGGGGCCGGTGTACAGGCGCCCGCTGCGGCTCACCAGCCGCATCGGCGCAAGCTGCGGGTGCAGCTGCTCGGCATAGCGCACGGCGACGCGCTCCCGCAACCGCTGCTCGCGGGCATGGCGATGCCCAGCCGTGCCAATGCGTTGACACGGCGAACAGCGGAAGCTATTGTGGGCGCAGAGACCCCGCCCGGGGTTTCGGCTCAGACGAGGACGGCCACTGCCGCCAAGCTTCCGGTCGCCCTCGTCTGTTTGTGTTACGCTCCGGTGGGCACGGGCTCCACGCGCACGGCGAGTTCAAAGAGGCGTCTACTTGGCGAGATGCCGCTGCTGGTAGTCGCGCAGCTCCTGCACGGGGATGCGGCGCAGCCGGCCCTCGCCGACCGGCGACAGCTCACCCCGACTAATCAGGCGATGGATTGTGCGCAGGTCGTAGGCGAGCAGGCGCGCCGCCTCTTTGAGGGAGACCTGAAGCGGCTCAAGGCGCACGGCGTCATTGCCATCGGGAATGACCAGCTCTCCCGCGAAGGGTGGCGGGGTCGGTATGCGTGCCGGCATCGTGCTGCCTCCTGTAAGGTTGCGCCGCGCGGTATTGGTGATCGCGGCGCGACGTAGCGTGCCTGCCAGCATACAGACCAAGCGTGAATCGCGGAAGGAGACAAAGAGGGTGAGAAACGTGACACTGCGGGGGACACGAGCAAGCCGAACAAGCCACTGGGTCATAGATCGCAGCTTGCGCAGACTGCTAACTCCAGTAACACACGAAACAGGAACCAGCCGCAACGCGGCTGGTAACGGCTCTATAATGCTATACTGAGAGCTCTGTCGTTTACTACGCTGTTGCGTCCTAGTACTACAACGAGAGCTGCTATAATCCTGCGTAGCCGCCGCTGCGCAGGAGG
>DAOLDO010000024.1:0-19541 GCA_035327325.1 Chloroflexaceae bacterium
GGCGCGCGGTGGACGACGGGCCCGCCGTGGGCTCGGGGGGGACGCCGGCGTCGGGGGCGGCCGGCGCGGCGGCGGCCGGCGCGGCGTCGAGCACGCCGGCCGCGGGCAGTGGCGTCGCCGAGGGGCCGGGGGGTGGGGCGGGGGCCGTGGGCAAGGCCGCGGCGGGCGCGGCAGTGGGGATCACCAGGGCGGGCGTGGCGGGCGGCCGCGTAGGGGCGGCCGTCACCTGCATGGCCGCCAGGTTGCCGCTGATCGTGTAGGCCGCCCGGGCGATGCGCCCCGCCATCATGCCCAGGCCCAGAGCGAGCACGGCCAGGACCCCGAGCGCCGCGTAGCGCCACCACGGCGCCCCGCGCCGTCGGCGCACCCGCGGCGGCGCCGGCCGCCCGGGCGGCGCGGGGCGCGCCTCCGCCGGCCCCGCCTCCTCGGCGAGCAGCGCCTCGAGCAGGCTCAGCTCGCCCGACCTGTAGGCGCGGCACGCCGCGCAGCCGGCGAGGTGAAAGCCCAGGGCCGCGCGCTGTGGGTCGGTTGAGCCGGGGCTCACGCCGCGGTCGCTGAGCCGGCGCGCCTCAGAACACTCCATGCCGAACGCCCGTCCTCTCGCTCGCGCGCTGATCTGCTACACCCTGTGACTGCATACAGCGCCGATAGTCACAGCCCGATGTCAGGAAAAACGTAAAGACTATTCGCGCTTAAGTATACCATTCCCGGGAAATTTCTGGTATCATGTTCACGTTTCCGCTTTACAGTCTTTTTGCCGAACCTGCTCGGCCCAGGCGCCGCGGGCCGCCGAGGATCCCACATGCGTCTCCAGTCACGGGCGCTCGCGCTGCTCGCCCTTGTCCTCCTCGCCGCCGCCCTCCCCCTTCCGGCCCGCGCGCTCCCCAACGAGCTGATCGTCGTCGGCCGCGGCGACTCGCCCCCCGCCGACCTGCTCGACGAGGCCGAGCGCGAGCGCGTCGAGCGTCTCCAGCGCGAGGCCGTCTACACCCTGCCCTTCAGCCCCGTGCGCCCCGACGACCGCCTGGTCTTCATCACCTCGGACGAGCAGCTGGGCTTCCTCGACCTCGCCGACGGCAGCTCCCGCGAGCTCCCCGTCGAGCAGCTCGGCCCCTTCGTGCCGCTCCCCCTGCTCGGCATCACCCGCTTCTCGTGGGTGGACGACACGGGCCTCGGCGCCCTCGCCGTCAACACCCTGGCCGCCTCCGAGGACGAGGCCTTCGTCAGGCTGCGCATTGACAGCGACACCCTCCAGGTCAGCGCCTCGCCCCTGCGCCTGCCGCCCCGCGTCGCCCTCGTCTCCATCTCGCCCGACCTGCGCCAGCTCCTGGTCGCCCAGCTCCCCCCGCCCGCCGAGGGCGAGGGCGCCGCCCTGGCGCGCGTGCGCGTCGCCCGCCCCACGCCCGCCCCCGACCGGCTGGTACCCCGCGCCCTCCCCCCCGCCGTACAGCGCCGCGTCGCCGAGGCCCACCGCCGCCAGCCCGCCGCCCTCGCCCGCCTCTGGGCCATGCGCGACGAGCACGACGGCGCCGTCACCGCCGCGACCCGCTCCCTCGACCTGCTGCTGCTCGGCGACCAGGGCACGCGCTACGTGACCACCATCCCCGAGGCGTCGGGCGGCTTCAGCGAGGTCTGGACCCGCGACTCCTCGCGCCTGGCCGTCTCGTTCCTCGGCCTGCCCGACCCCCAGGCCGAGCGCCCCCAGTTCGACGGCGCCCTGCTCTCCGAGGAGGTCTACCGCGACGTCACCGGCAACCTGCCCCCGGCCAGCAACCCCATCCTCCAGCACAACAACACCTATGTGGTGGACGCCGCCAGCGGCGCGGTGCAGATCCTGCGCCCCTCCGGCGGCGAGGCCCCGCCCCTGCTCGCCGCCCACGCCTGGTCGCCCGACAACAGGACGCTGCTCGTCCAGGCCTGGCACCCCGCCCGCCTGAGAGGCCGCGCCCACCCGATCTACTCGCCCCAGTTCAGCGAGCGCGCCTCGCTCCGCTTCTACGAGCTCGGCGAGGCCGGCCTGCGCGAGGCGGGCCACCTCGAGAGCGACCTCTTCAGCGCCCCGGCCTTCGCCCGCGTGGCCGCCGAGTTCGTCTCGCCCGACGAGCTGATCCTGCGCGGCGCGGCGGGCACCGACCGCCACCCCTTCTACTACAACCGGGCCAGCGGCGAGCTGCGCAACCTCGCCGACCGGGCCGGCAGCTACTACAACCTCTTCAGCACCAATCGCAGCCGCCAGCTCGTCTTCACCTTCACCTCGTTCACCGACCCGCCCGACGTCTACAGGATGGGCTGGGACGGCCGCGGTCTCACCCGGCTGACCTGGCTCGGCGAGGAGCTGCGCCTGTTCGCCGGCATGCGCCAGGACCCGGTGCGCTTCACCCTGCCGAACGGCCAGACCCGCGTCGGCGTGCTCGTCCAGCCCGCCGGCGCCCCCTTCCCCCCGCGCGACGCCCGCGTCGTTGTCTGGCAGGAGGGCGGGCCGGGGCCGGCTATGGTCAATATGTGGAACGCGAGCGTCGAGCGGCCCTTCGCCCTGCTCCCCGGCATGGGCCTCGCCCTGCTCGTCACGCCCCTCGCCGGGCGCGCCGGCTACTCGCCCGCCGTCTTCAACAGCCTGGCCGATGGCGCCAACTTCGGCCAGATCGACATTGACGAGCAGGCCGCGATCGTGCGCGAGATGATCCGCCGCGGCTGGACGAGCCAGGGCAAGGTGGGGATCGCGGGCTGCTCCTACGGCGGCTACGTCGCCGCCCAGAGCGCCATACGCCACCCCGATCTCTACGCGGCGGCCAACGTGCAGTGCGGCCTGGTTGACCTGATCTCCGAGTGGACCCGGGGCTACGACGCCCTCGCGCCCTACCTCGAGGGCCTGCCGCCCTACAGCATCCCCGAGGAGTACCGGCGCGACTCGCCCGCCTACAACGCCGACCGCATCCGGGCCGCCGTCCTCACCTTCCACGGCACCGAGGACTACCTGCCGATCGTGCAGAACCAGAACCTGCACCTCAGGCTAGTCAACCGCGGCCTCCCTGCCCGTATGATCGTCTTCGCCGGCGAGGGCCACGGGCTGACCGACGAGGCCAACCAGGCCTATGCCGCGCAGGAGCAGATCCACTGGTTCCGGACCCACCTCAAGTAGCGAGCAGAGGTACCCCGCATGTGCCAGCCTGACCCCCCGCGGGCGCGCGCGCGTCGCCCTGGCCTGCTCATCCTGCTGGCCCTGGCCGTGGCCCTCGGCGGCTGCGGCCTCTTCGGCCGGCCGCCCGCTGCGACGCCGCAGCAGCCCACCTCGGCCCTCGGCAGCCGCACGATCACCATCCTCGCGCCCCAGGGCAACGCGGTGGTGACCAGCCCGATCGGGGTCAACGGCGCCGTGAGCGTGATGCCCAACTCCGGCAACCTCACCTACAGGCTCTTCGGCCCCGACGGGGCCCTGCTCGCCCAGGGCAGCTTCCCCGCCCAGGGCAGCCCGGGCGCGCCCGGCACCTTCGCCGGCAGCGTCCCCTACACCCTGGCCCAGCAGGGCACGGGCCGGCTGGAGGTGCTCGAGATCAACCCGGCCGACGGAGCCATCCTGGCGATCACCTCGCTGCAGGTCGTGCTCAGCCCCGGCCAGGCCCCGCCCGCCGGCACCCCCGGGGTCGAGCCGACGACCACAGGCCCCGCGCCGACGGCCCTGCCGCCGCCCTCGCCCTCGGCCCAGCAGCAGATCCTCATCGACTCGCCGCCCGCCGGCACCACCGTCGGCAGCCCCGTCGTGGTCACCGGACGCACCACCAGGGTGCCCGCGGGCAACACCCTCAGCTACGTGATGCGCGACGCGGCCAACGCCGTCCTCGGCGCGGGCACCTTCCCTGTCCAGGCGTCCTCGGCCAACACCGGCGCCTTCAACGCCTCGCTGACCTTCAACCTGCCGCCTAACGGCGGCAACATCGCCCTCGAGGTCTTCGAGCCGGGCGCGGGCGGCGCGGCGCCCGTGGCCAGCGCCCGCCTGGCCCTCGTGGTCGCCCCGCCCCAGGCCATCGTGATCGACTCGCCGCCCCCAGGCACCACGGTCGGCAGCCCCGTGACCCTCACGGGCCGCACGGCGCGCTATCCCTTCCAGGGCAACCTGGGCTACAGGGTCCTCGACGCGGGCGGCCGGCAGCTCGGCGGCGGCACCTTCCCCGTCGCCGGCGCCCCGGGCGGCCCCGCCAGCTTCACGGCCTCGCTCAACTTCAGCCTGCCGCCCAACGGCGGGCGCACCACCGTCGAGATCTTCGACCAAAACGCCGCCAACGGCCAGATCGCGGCCCTGGCCCGCATCGAGCTGAACGTCGCGCCCCCGCAGCAGGCCATCGTGATCGAGTCGCCCCCGCCCAACACCCAGGTCGGCAGCCCGATGACCGTGGCCGGCCGCCTCGTGCGCCTGCCCGCCGGCAACCAGCTCACCTACAGAGTGCGCGACCGCAACGGCCAGGAGATCGGCGCGGGCACCTTCGGGGTCAGCGGCTCGCAGGACGGCGGGGCCCGCTTCAACGCCCAGATCTTCTTCAACCTGCCCCCGGGCGGCGGCCCGATCGGCCTCGAGCTGCTCGAGCTCGACCCGGCCACGGGCCAGGTGCGCACCAGCGCCACCCTGACCCTGACCGTCGCCGGCCCGCCGCCCACCGTCGCGCCGCCGACGAACACGCCCGTGCCCACGCGCCAGGCGGTCACGATCGAGACGCCGCCATCGGGCACGGTGGTGGGCAGCCCCGTTGTGATCACCGGTCGCGTCGCCCTCTACCCCCAGTTCCGCGAGCTCTACTACGTCGTGCGCACGCTCACCCGCGAGACCCTCGGGCAGGGCAGCTTCCCTGTGGCCGGGCAGCCCGGGCAGACCAACGTCCCCTATGTGGCCTCCCTCACCTTCGCCGAGCCGCCCTCGGGCGGCGCGATCCTGGTCGAGGTCTACGACCGCGACGGGGTCGGCCAGGTCATCGCCAGCGCGATCGTGCAGCTCCAGGTGAGCCCGCGCAACCCGCCCACACCCACCTCCAACCCGGCGGGCGGCGGCCAGCGAATCACAATCACCGCGCCCGTGACCGACACGGTCGTGGGCGTGCCCGCCATCGTGGACGGGGGTGCGGCCATCGCACCCTACCAGGGCCAGCTGGACTACACGGTAAGCGACGGCGCGGGGGCCGAGATCGGCGCGGGCACGATCGAGGTGCGCAACGTGCCGGGACTCGGCTTCATCTTCAGCGCGCCCATCCTCTTCAACGAGCCGCCCGCCGGCGGCCCGATCACGCTGCGGATCTTCGACCGCAACGAGGACAACGGCGCCATCCTCGCCGAGCAGACGATCCGGCTCCAGGTCGCGCCGGGACCCTACCCTCGCCCGGCGCCGCGCACGCCGTAGCCGGGCGCTCGCCAGATCGCACCATGGAGGGGCGCGGCCCTTGGTGGCCGCGCCCCTACTTGCGCACCTCGCGCAGCGCCGCCACAACCAGCCGGCGCTCGCGCCTGTACACCAGGTAGAAGACCACGGCGACGAGCGGGAGCAGCACGGGCCAGATCGCCCGCTCGTCCTGGAGCTGGCGCCAGACCGCGCGCATCTGCACCAGGAAGGGCCGGCGCGCGATCTGCGTCTCGAGAATATTGTTCACCTGCCGGCGCCAGGCCGACTCGGCCTCGGGGCCGGCATCGCTCTGCTCTGAACGGGGGGCCATAGAACCTCCTGCTGGGGCCGCTGCTCCCGGCGATTGTAGCGGCCCCGGCGGCTCGCTGTCAACAGCGTGACTCCCTTGTCATTGCCCCAAGCTCCCGCGCTCACCCTACGATCATTGCCGTAGATCATAATTTATCTGCCTATCCACCTCGTCCATCACTCCTTCGCAGCACATGGCAGCCCGGCGCCTCTCCTGTCCCGTGAACGGCGGCGCCCTTGCCGGCCACAACAAGCCAAAGGAGCCACACCCATGCGAAGTCTGCTCCACCGCGTCCTGCTGCCCGCCCTGGTCGCCGGCGTCGTCGCTGCCGGCCTCGCGGCCCCCACCACCCCGGCCCGCGCCTCGATCACGCCTATCGGCCAGACGGGGTGCCCAGACGGCCAGGTCGTCGGCGGGGCGAACCTGGTGCGCAACGGCGACTTCAGGATCCCCGCCGGCCCCGGCCCCGACATCGCTCCCGCGGCCGGCTTCAGCAGCCAGCTGCCCAACCGGGGGCCCGGCGTCTACCCCAGCGACGGGCCCGAGGTCGAGGGCGGCCCGGCGGGCGGCGGCTTCTCGATCCAGACGGGGCCAATCAGCTACCGCGATGACAGCCTCATCGGTCGCCCTTTCCCGGGCGATCCGTCGCGCGAGGTCCCCCCCGCTGAGACCTACTTCTACTCCAACCCGAACACGAACCTTGACGGGGTGCCCTTCTTCGACAACGCCGAGGGCGGCGGCTACCTCTGGCGCCAGACGGTCGCGGTCGCGCCGAACACGACCTACAACTTCTACGCCTACTTCGACAACCTGCTCACCACGGACAGCACGGCGAACGACCCCGTGATCGAGCTGCGCGTTGATGACCCCGCCGACGCCGCCTCGGCCATCACCGTGGGCGCGCCGATCACGGTCACCAAGGCGCCCGACATCTGGGTCCCGATCCAGCTCGCCTTTCTCACCGGCCCCGCCCAGACCGAGGCCGTGCTCGAGATCTGGGACGTGACGGGCAGGTACGTGCTCCCGCCGGACTCGCCGACCCGAGGCGACGACTTCGCCATGACCGCGATCAACCTGAGGCCGTGCGCCGCCGCGGTGGGCGTCGCCAAGGCCGCCGCCGCGCCCGTGCGCAAGGCCGATGGCTCGTACGACATCACCTACACGATCACCGTGCGCAACTACGGCACTGGCCTCGCGCCGATCACCGACCTCCAGATCGTTGACGACCTGGTCGTGACCTTCGCCGACGCCGGGTCGTTCCGCGTGACCGCCAGGAGCGGCAGCGCCAACGTGACGATCAACAACGCCTTCACCGGCGTCAGCCCCAACACGCGGCTGCTCGCCGGCGGCGACACCCTCGCCGCGAACGAACAGGCCACGATCAGCTTCACCGTGAACGTCACGCCCGGCCCTGGTGTGCGGGGCCGCGGCCCCTTCCCCAACCGGGCCATCGTCACCGCCCGCTCGAGCGGCATCCTGATCGAGGACGACTCGGTCCCCGGCAACAACCCCGACCTCAACGAGAACAACAACCCCAAGGACCCCGAGGAGGACGACGACACCGTGGTCAACATCGGCAGCAAGCTGGGCCTCCCCTTCATCAGCATGAGCCGCTGAGCGGTCGAGCCCCAGGCGTGTAGCGCGCGCCCCCTCCCGCCGGTCGGGCAGGGGGCGCGCCATACGCGGGCCAGTGAACAATCTGTTATCCGCAAGGGCACACGGGTGACGGCGCCGCCCCCCGCCGCGTCCTGGGAGCAGGCCGCTACCCCTATCCAATCGCCTGCGCGCCGCCCGCCGCTCCGCGCCGGGCCTGGGGCCCCTGGCCGGGAGATCATTCGCCGTTCATCTTCCGGCTCTATCCTGTAGCTATCAGCCGTGTGGGCCAACGCCAGCTCATCCCCAGGAGGCAGCCGTGAACGACACGCCTTACTTCGCGATGAACGCGGACGATCGCGGGGGCGCGCCCCTCGCCGCGCTGGCCGGCCTGCGCCCGCACGAGCGGCGCCTGCTCTTGCTGGCGCTGCCGATCGTGCTGTCGGCCCGGGCGGGCCTCTGGCTGCTCACGCCGCGGCGGCTGGCCCCCATGCTGGTGCGCCTCGCCGAGGCCACCGCCGCGCCCCAGGCCCACACCGACTACGCCGAGCGGGCCGCCCGCGCCGTCGCCCGCGCCAGCCGCCTCGTCCCCGGCGCCGACAGCCTCACCCAGGCCATGGCCACCCTGACCCTCATGCGGCGTCGCGGTCTCACGGGGCGCCTGCGCCGCGGCGTGCGGCGCGACCGGCGCGGCGCCCTGCTCACCCACGCCTGGGTCGAGCACAACGGTCGCGTGATCATCGGCGGCCCCCGCGAGCGCATCGCCCAGTACACGCCCCTCCCCGGTTCCCGCCGCGACAGGATCTAGAACACCGTGCCAGACGTTCGCCTGGAGTCGCGACCAAAGACCAAGGACCAAGGACCAACCCTCAGGCCGCTGCCCGGGCTTGGTCCTTGGTCCTTGGTCCGAGTTGGCTACGGACCTCCGAAAAGCTGCACTAGTTGCGCGCCGTGCGCACCCACCCCTTCGGCCCGGCGCCCAGCAGCACCCGCAGGTAGATCAGGATCTTCCAGACCACCAGCACCGGCGCGTAGAGCAGGGCCTTGTAGGTCTTCGGCGGGGCCCCTGCCAGGGCCAGGCCCGTCACCACGTACACGACCTGGCCGCTGATCAGGGTTGCCCCCAGGATGACCGCGGGTCGGCTCTGGAGGGCGACGCCGGCCCCGAGGGCGCCGACGCTCGCCGCCGCCAGCACCGAGAAGGGCGGGATGATCTGCTCCATCGCGGCGTCGAAGAGCACGAAGCTCGGCCGGCGCGCCGCCTCCTTCAGCAGACCCGGCACGTAGCGCCGCAGCATCTCGATGCGACCCTTTTCCCAGCGGGCGTTCTGCGAGTCCGAGGCCCGCAGGGTGTTCGGCATCTCCGCCTCGACCACCGCGTCGGGCGCGAAGGTCGCCCGCTCGCCGCCCTTGACCAGCTCCATGTGGTACTCGAGGTCCTCGGTGAGCGAGCCCGAGAAGCGGTGCCGGCGCACGATCTCGGCGGCGAAGACCATGCCGTTGCCCTTCAGACCCGCCGTCCCGCCGAGGGCCATGCGGCCCTGGGGGCGCAGGTAGTGCAGGACGATCAGGGCCACCGAGCGCAGGGCCACGCTCCAGGCCGCGTCGGGGTCGCGCACGGCGTAGTACGACTGGATCACCCGCTCGCCGCGGGCCAGCCGCGCGTCCATCACCCGCAGGAAGTTCGGCGAGACCACGGTGTCGGCGTCGAGGACCACCACGGCGTCGTAGCCCTCGGGGCGGGCCGCCACCTGGTCGAGCAGCCAGTTCAGGGCGTAGCCCTTGCCGCGCTCGGCCTGGTTGAAGCGCTCGTAGACCTCGGCGCCGCCCGCGCGGCCCGCGGCGGCCGTCCCGTCGGTGCAGTTGTCGGCCACCACAAAGACGGTGTACAGCTCCCGCGGGTAGTCGAGGCCCGCCAGGTTGGCCAGCACCTCGGGCAGCAGCCGCTCCTCGTTGTGGGCGGGGATCAGGAAGGCGAAGCGGGCGGTCGGCGGGCCCTGGCGCTCCGGCGTGCGCCGCGGCGCGAACAGGGCCGCCGCCGTCAGCAGCAGCAGATAGCCAACCAGGATCGCCAGCCCCGCCTCTGAGGCCAGCAGGCCCATCCTGAGCAGATCGAACACGGTGTCCATACAGTGCGCCAACCCTTCAGCAGCAGACGACGACGCCAGTCCCGTCACCCTTTCGCCGGCGAGACCTGGCCGGGCGAGGGCTGCGCGTTCGGGTCCTCGCTCGGCGCCGCCTTGCGGCTGCCCGCCTTCCCCTTGCCGCGCGCCCCCTCGAGGGGCAGCAGGGCCAGCGTGCTCTGCTTCAGGCCGTGCAGGACGTCGAGCGGGAAGTAGAGGCTGCGGTCCACAGTGATCGCAAAGGCCAGGCGGGCCATGGTCAGCAGCAGGCCCAGGACGAGGCCGCCGCCGAAGATCAGGGCGATGCGCATCAGCCGCGACGGCGGGTCGGTCGGCACCGAGGGGGCGTCAATCACCAGGTACTCCTGGAGCGAGCCTGTGGTCGCCCTGGTGAAGGCGAGCCGCGCGTTCTCCTCCTTCTCGCGGGCGTCGCGCACGCGGGCCGCCGCGTCGCTCACCGCGCTGGTGAGCCGGTCGATCTCGAACTGCTCCTCGGACGAGCGGCTGCCGCGCACCGGGTCGGGGTAGAGCAGCAGGTAGTCGCGCAGGTCCTGCTCGGCGAGGGCGAGGTCGTCCTCGTAGCGCGCCACCAGGTCGGTGAAGAAGTTCTGGGCGATCTCGCTGTCGGTCCTGATGAAGCTGGTGCGCCAGGCGACGTAGGCATTCATGGTCTCGGTGGCCAGCTGCACCGCCACGACCGGGTCGGGGTCCTGGGCCGAGAAGACCACGATGTTGTTGCCCTCGGCCGAGACGCTCACCGCCTTGCGGTAGTCCTCGAGGATCTGCTCGCGCTCCTTGGGGCCGACGTAGAGGCTATCGCGCCAGGCGGTCTTGTCAATCACGCCGACGGCGAACGACTCGGTGTAGAGCAGCGACTGGGCCTCCGACAGGGTCTGCTGCGCGAAGTTGACCCAACTGGGGGTGTTGGTCTCGGTGGAGAGCGCGGTCAGGAGCGACTCGCTCTGCACATACACGGTGCCGCGCACCCTGTAGTTCGGCGGCACGAAGATGTAGACCGGGATAGCCAGCAGCAGGGGCAGCAGCATGGTCAGAATGTATGACCAGCGGCGGCGGAAGAAGGCCTCGGTCAGGCGCAGGATCACCAGTCGGAGCATAGGATCTTCCTCGGTAGTGTCTATGCTAGCGGCACGGGGCGGCCGGGCAGCGTCGGCGGCTCTAGCCCACGCACTATAGGCGCTCGGTATGTACGGGGCGTTGCAATGCTACACCCCCGCGATGAGAAGTTTGTCACGGCATCACCCGGGCCCGCCGCCGGGGCCGCCCGCGCGGCCCGCGCCCCGCGCCGGCACGCCCTCAGGCGCCCATCCGACCCCCTGTGACACCCCTCCCCTGTCCGCGCGACCGCCCGCGCCGCCCGCGCCGCGCCCGCCCGGCCACGGAACTCCAGCGGGCGCCGCGGGTGACCCCGGGATGCGGGAGCGTGAACAATCTTTCATTGCCCCTTCTGCCGCCATCACCCATTCTTCATTGCTACTCTCTACAGTTGCAGCAGGACGAACCCTCACAAGAAGCGGGCCGCCTCATCATCCTCGCCAGCTTGTCCGCCGCAGTTAGGAGCACTGCAATGCGTCTGCGAATTGTCCTGATCGCGCTGGTGGCCGGCCTGGCGCTCGCCGGGTGCGCCGCTCCGTCCCCGTCGCCCTCCGGGCCCGGCGCCGCCGCCACGGCCGCCCCCACAGCCGCCGCCCTCGGCGCGCCCGGGCTGTCCCCCACCTCCGCCGCCCAGGCCGCCCCGACGGCCACCGCCGCCGGGCCCGCCCGCCCCACCTTCACCGTCCAGCGCGGCGAGATCGTGGACCAGATGACCCTTGACGGGCGTGTCGCCCAGGTGCAGCAGGGCGTCGCCTTCACCGAGGACGGCATCCTGAAGGCCGTCTACGTCAACGTCGGCGACAGCGTCGAGCAGGGCCAGGTCCTCGCCGAGCTCGACCTGAGCGACCTCGAGGCCCAGCTCAGCCAGGCCCGTGCCGTCTACGAGCAGGACCAGCGGGCCGTCAACCAGGCCGTCGCCCGTGGCCAGATCCTGGTGCGCCAGGCCCAGGTTGACCTCGAGACCGCCCAGACCAACCTGGAGCGGACCCGCCAGCCCGCCAAGCCCGACGAGATCTCGCGCGCCCGCGCCGCCATCCAGCAGGCCGAGGCCGACCTGCAGACCGTCCGCAACAACATGTCGCTCGACAAGAACCAGGCCCTGCGCGAGATGGACACCGCCGTCAGGCAGCTCGCCCACACCCAGGACCTCTACAACTACGCCAAGCTCGAGTTCGAGAAGCACCCCTCGGAGAAGAGCCGCGACGAGTTCATCAAGCTGCGCGACGATCTCGTGCTCGCCGAGGACGCGGTGAACCGGGCCCGCATCACCTATGACACCGCCCGCTCGAACGAGATCTCGAACATCCAGCGCGCCGAGGGCGTGGCCGCCGCCGCCCGCGCCGACCTCGAGCGGCTGCTCGCCGGCCCCGACCCCTTCGACATCGCCGCCGCCCAGCAGCTGGTCAAAGAGGCCCAGATCAACCTCGACGCCGCCCGGCAGCAGGCCGCCGCCGACCCCGAGCTCGCCAAGCAGGCCGCCCGCAGCCAGTCCGAGGTCCAGCGCGTCCAGCAGCAGATCGCCGGTCGCCGCCTCGTGGCGCCCCTCAGCGGCGAGGTCGTCGCCCTCGAGGCCGTGCCCGGCATGGCCGTGCGCGCCGCCAGCCCGATCATGATGGTCGCCAACACGGCCATGCGCGAGATCATGGTCGAGGCGCCCATCGGCATTGACGTGACCCGCGCCAACACTCGCCTCGTCGCCGGCCAGGCGGTCGAGATCTCCTTCGCCCGCTACCCCGGCCAGAGCATCTCCGGCCAGGTCGCCCGCGTGCCCAACCGGGCCGCCGCCGACGCCGGCGGCTCGGCGACCGAGTACGCCGTCACCTACAACCCGGGCGACCTCGCCCTCGACGTCGGCGACCTGGCCCAGATCTCCGTCGTGCTCGGCAAGGTCACCAACGCCCTCTGGCTGCCGCCCGAAGCCGTGCGGGTCAGCCGCGACCGCGCCTTCGTGATTGTGCCCGCCGACGGCGAGGACCAGCGCGTCGAGATCGTCACGGGCATCGTCACCGACGAGCGGGTCGAGATCCTCAGGGGCCTGGCCGAGGGCGACGTGGTCCTCGGCGAGATGGTGCCCACGCGCTAGCGCTCGCCGCTGCCGCGAGGGCGCCCGGCGTGGGCACCCCTGCGGCCCCCGAGGCCCCCCAGCATGACACAGACGCCCCCCGGTGCTCCCGGGGGGCGTCCTCGCTTTTCGCCACGGTCCCTCGGGCTGCCGTCAGGCCTGCCGGGCGACCCACGCCCTGTCGCCCATGGTGGCGATGACGCTGTGCAGGGTGTTGGTCAAATTCTGCAGCCGGTGATGCCTGAGCACGCAGGCGTAGCCGCGCTCGCCGATCCGCTCGGCCAGGGCCGGATTCTCCAGCAGCTCGACGAGCCGCCGGCGCAGCGCCGCCGCGTCGCCGGGCGGGAAGGTGGCCGCGTTCACGCCGTCCTCGAGATAGCTAGCCAGGCCCTCCGTGTGCGCCGCGACCACCGGTCGCCGCATTGCCATGCTCTCCAGCACGACCGAGATGCCGCACGAGCGCTTGGTGGGCACGACCGGGACGACGACGAGGGCGGCCGAGCGGAACAGCTCGCGCATCTGGCGCGGCGTGTACTTCTCGACCCTGACGTTGTCCGGGATCTCCTCCCGCGTGAGCCCGAAGCCGTAGGTTGACCAGGGGCTGCTCGCGGCGATCACCACCTGGATCGGCAGGCCGCGCACGGCCTCGACCAGGGTCCTGTAATCGCGCAGCTCTAGCCCGGCGCTCAGGATGTAGGGCCTGGCGATGCCTTCGACCAGCTGGGGGGCGGGCAGCGTGTGCGGGCTAAAGAACTCGGTGTCAACCGTGTCGGCGACAAAGCGCAGCCGCTCGGCCGGCACGCCGAACTCGCTCTGTAGACGCTCGACGTGGGCGTGTGTGCGGGTGAGGATCAGGTCGATCCGCTTGAGCCCGAAGCTCACGATCGCCCTGATAATCGCCCGGCGCAAGGCCGTCCTGCCATAGACCGGCTCCTCGATGCGCATGACCAGGCGCGGGCCGCCCTGGCCGGTCAGGCGCAGCAGGATGGCCATGGCGATGCCGACATCCTCGCCCGTGGCGTAGATCACGCCGACGTTGCGGAGGTCTACGAGCACGCGCAGGGCCAGCCAGAAGTGCCAGAGGCCGATCCGGTCGGCCAGCCCCGCAAACAGCCTCGTCAGCGGCTCGTGCGCGCCGCGCTCTCGCAGCCATGAGTAGTCGCGGATCTGGGCCTCGGACTGGGCCTCGACCTCGAGCATGTCCACCCGAGGCTTCTCGCCGAAGCGGGTCGCCTCGCGGCGCTGCCGATCGAGGGAGCCTCCGACAAGCAGGATGGTCTTCAACTGGACATCCTCGGCATGAATCTCGGCATGTTGCAGCTGTGTCATCGTGTCCCCTGTCGAGCGCCCTCGGCGGCTGCGGCCGACGAGCCGAGCGCCCAGAAGGCATAGCAATCCTGTCATTTCCAGCGCCGTTGTCGCCGGACGGCTGGTGCCGTTTCACGACTTCGGCGGGGCGGGCGACAGGCCCACCCAGGGTCGAGCAGAGCCTCTTTGCCCTTGGAGATGGCTTCGTTGCGCCCTAAAGACAGTGAAACGTTCACCATGAATGCACGTTCTGATCATCAAGACTGTACAGACCGGAGATGAACAGGTGATGAAAGAGCTCAACGCTGAGCGACCAGACTGGTGGGTAAGGCGATTCGAAGCAGGATGCGTGCCGCCGCGCCTCGTGCGACGATGCCATGCGGGCTGCTCGTTCAGCACCGCCCCCGCTGGTGCGGGGCCGCGGCTGTAGCGTTTTTCAGCTAGTCCCTACGGTGTGTCATAAGAAGTTCACGGATCGCCTGTACACTCGTGAGGAATCTCAACCAGCCCTTTGGACCACGTAGGCCCAGCGCAACGAGGAGCATGCACCACTATGAAAGCCGTGATTCTAGCCGGCGGCTATGGCACTCGCATCAGTGAGGAAAGCAACGTGCGACCCAAGCCGATGGTGGAGATCGGCGGCAAGCCCATCCTGTGGCACATCATGAAGATCTACTCGGCCCACGGGATCCACGACTTCGTGATCTGCTGCGGCTACAAGGCCTACATGATCAAGGAGTACTTCGCCAACTACTTCCTGCACACCGCCGACATCACCTTCGACATGCGCTACAACTCGATGCAGGTGCACCACGCCGTCGCCGAGCCCTGGCGCGTCACCCTGGTTGACACCGGCGAGAAGACCATGACCGGCGGGCGCATCAAGCGCGTGCGCGACTACATCGGCAACGAGACCTTCTGCCTGACCTACGGCGACGGCGTAGGCGACGTGGACATCACCGCCTCGGTCGAGTATCACCGCGAGCAGGGCACCCTGGCGTCCCTCACCGCGGTGCAGCCGCCCGGCCGCTTCGGCGCCTTCACCCTCGGCGACAGCAGCAGCCGCATCAACTCGTTCCAGGAGAAGCCAGACGGCGACGGCGCGGGCGCCTACATCAACGGCGGCTTCTTCGTCTGCGAGCCGAAGGTGATCGACTACATCGGCGACGACACCACCGTCTGGGAGCGCGAACCCCTCGAGGGCCTCGCCCGCGACGGCCAGCTCAGCGCCTACCGCCACGACGGCTTCTGGCAGCCCATGGACACCCTGCGCGACCGCAACTACCTCGAGGAGCTCTGGCAGAAGGACAAGGCGCCCTGGAAGGTGTGGTAGCAACGCCCGGGCCAGCATCTTCGCCAGCGCCACAGCTGCGCATTACGAAAGGATGACCGACCGATGAGAGTGCTACTGACCGGCAGCGGCGGCTATATCGGCATCGTCACCGCCCCCGTCCTGATGGAGCGTGGCCACGATGTGGTCGGCCTCGACACCGGCTTCTACCAGAGCGGCTGGCTCTACAACGGCGTCAAACACCTCCCCCGCACCATCCAGAAGGATATCCGCGCCATCACCGCCGAGGACCTGGTCGGCTACGACGCGATCATCCACATGGCCGAGCTTTCCAACGACCCCCTCGGCCAGCTCAACCCGACGATCACCTACAAGATCAATCACGCGGGCAGCGTCAACCTGGCCAGGGCGGCCAAGGAGGCCGGCGTCTCGCGCTTCGTCTACATGTCCTCGTGCAGCGTCTACGGCCTCGGCGGCGCCGAGGTCAAGACCGAGGAGTCCGAGGTCAACCCGCAAACCGCCTACGCCGAGTGCAAGGTGATGGTCGAGCGCGACGTGGCCCCCATGGCCGACGACAGCTTCTCGCCCACCTTCATGCGCAACGCCACCGCCTACGGCGCCTCGCCGCGCCAGCGCTTCGACGTGGTGCTCAACAACCTCTCGGGCCTGGCCTGGACGACCGGCAAGATCGCCATGACCAGCGACGGCACGCCCTGGCGCCCCCTGGTCCACATCCTCGACATCGCCGACGCCCTCGCCTGCGTCCTGGCCGCCCCCCGCGAGGCCATCCACAACCAGATCTTCAACGTCGGCGACACGGCCCAGAACTACCGCGTGCGCGAGATCGCCGAGATCGTCGCCGAGAGCTTCCCCGGCTGCGAGCTGACCTTCGGCGAGGGCGACAGCGACAACCGCAGCTACCGCGTCTCGTTCGAGAAGATCAACAGCCAGCTCCCCGGCTTCAAGTGCAAGCGCGACGCCCGCTTCGGCGCCAGGCAGCTGCGCGCGGCCTTCGAGCACATCGGCATGACCGACGAGGTGTTCAAGGCCCCGCCCTACACCCGCCTGAAGATGCTCCAGCAGCTGATCGGCACCAGGCAGATCGACGACGACTTCTTCTGGCGCTACTAGGCCCCGGCCCCCGCACCGACCGGCGCCACAACATCTCGTATGGGCGGGCCTCCGGGTCCGCCCTCAGCCCGCCCCGATCCACCAGAGGAACACCCGATGATCTTCACCGAGACCGAGCTCAAGGGCGCCTACATCGTTGACATCGAGCGGCGCGAGGACGACCGCGGCTTCTTCGCCCGCACCTGGTGCCAGCAGGAGTTCGAGGCCCACGGCCTCGTGGCCCGCATCGTCCAGGCCAACACCTCGTACAACAAGCGCAAGGGCACCCTGCGCGGCATGCACTACCAGAACGCCCCCTTCGCCGAGACCAAGCTGGTGCGCGCCGTGCGCGGCGCCATCTACGACGTGATCGTAGACCTGCGCCCCGACTCGCCCACCTACAGGCGCTGGATCGGCGTCGAGCTGACCGCCGACAACCGGCGCGCCCTGTTCGTCCCCGAGGGCTTCGCCCACGGCTTCCAGACCCTGGAGGACGACACCGACGTTGCCTACCAGGTCTCGGCCTTCTACACGCCCGGCGCCGAGGGCGGCGCCCGCTACAATGACCCGGCCTTCGACATCCAGTGGCCCCTGCCCGTGAGTGTGATTAGCGACAAGGACGCAGCCTGGCCGGACTTTGCGGGCTAGGGGAGGAGACCGATGCATATTGTTGACACCGCCCTCGCGAGGGCCGAGGCCGAGGGCCGCCCCGTCCGCGTCGGCCTGATCGGCGCCGGCTTCATGGCCCGCGGCACCGCCCTGCAGATCGTCCAGTACACGAAGGGCATGCGCCTGGTCGCGATCGCCAACCGCACCGTCGAGAAGGCCCGCCGCGCCTACGTCGAGGCCGGCGTCCCCGACAAGGCGATCACCCCCGTCGAGAGCCAGTCCGCCCTCGAGCAGGCCATCGCCGCCGGCAGGCCGGCCATCACCGACGACGCCCTGCTGCTCTGCCGGGCCGAGGGCATTGACGTGATCGTCGAGATCACCGGCGCGGTCGAGTTCGGCGCCCACGTCGTGATGACCGCCATCGAGCACGGCAAGCACATCGTCACCATGAACGCCGAACTCGACGGCACCGTCGGCTCGATCCTGAAGGTCTACGCCGATAGGGCCGGCGTGATCCTCTCGGTCTCCGACGGCGACCAGCCCGGCGTGATCATGAACCTGTACCGCTTCGTCAAGGGCCTGGGCGTCAAGCCCGCGGTGCTCGGCAACATCAAGGGACTCCACGATCCCTACCGCAACCCGACCACGCAGGAGGGCTTCGCCAAGCAGTGGGGCCAGGACCCGTACATGGTCACCTCGTTCGCCGACGGCACCAAGATCTCGTTCGAGCAGGCCATCTGCGCCAATGCCACCGGCATGCGCGTGGGCCGGCGCGGTATGTTCGGCCCCACCGTGCCCGGCGGCACCCACCTGCAGGACGTGGCCAACAGCCTCTACCCCCTCGAGGCCGTGCTCGAGGGCCCCGGCATCGTGGACTACGTGGTGGGCGCGGTGCCCGGCCCCGGCGTCTTCGTCCTCGGCACCCACGACCACCCGACGATGCAGCACTACCTGAACCTCTACAAGCTCGGCAAGGGCCCGCTCTACCTCTTCTACACGCCCTACCACCTCTGCCACTTCGAGGTGCCCAACACCGTCGCCCGCGTCGCCCTGCTCGGCGACGCCGCCCTGCGCCCGCTGGCCGGGCCCTGCGTTGACGTGATCACCGCCGCCAAGAGCGACCTGAAGGCCGGCGAGACCCTCGACCGCCTCGGCGGCTACCACACCTACGGCCTCGCCGAGAACAGCGACGTCGCCCAGGCCGAGAACCTGCTGCCGATCGGCCTCGCCGAGGGCTGCCGCCTGAGGCGCGACCTGCCCAAAGACGCCGTGATCACCTACGATGACGTCGAACTGCCGGAGGGCCGCCTGGCCGATAGGCTGCGCGTTGAGCAGAACGTTATGTTCGCCCCTGTCAGCGCATGAGCTGACCACTCCCTCCCGGTTAGCTTCCCAGAGCCCTGAAAGGCCCCGCTCCAGCGTGAGCGGGGCCTTCTCTATGGGCTCGGATTAAAAAATTGTTAAGCGATAATAAACACTTATTCAAAGAGCGGCTAGCATGACCAAAGTATTATGAAATTATTAAGGGAACGCTTGTGTGTCGTATGAGGTTAGCTAATGATCAGCAGCCTTTATGCAAGGCTCAAACTCACGGTCGCGCCCCAGACCCCCCTCCTCTTGCTCGGCTCCGCACTCCTTGTAGCCCTCGTGATGGCCGGCGACTCCTTCGTCCTCCGCAGGACACCCCTCCACAGCGACGCGCCCATGTTCATCGGTCCCTTCCTGGCCCGCACGGCGGTCATCCTGCTCAGCGCGGGGATGTTCGTCAGGGCCCTCGTCCACACGCCCGACGGCGCCAGGGCGGCCCGCGCCGCCGGTATGAACCTGCCCTGGGGCGCCGCCCGCGAGCCGACCCGGGCGCTGCTCGCCAGCTCCAGGCGCTGGAACGTCGCGCCGCTCGGCTTCAAGCGGGCCGCCGTCTGGGCCACCATCGCCTTCACCGTCGCCACCGTCGCGCTGCTGATCTTCAGCGTGGACCTGTACTCCTACCTGGCCCTCGAGGACAATCCCGTGGAGGTGCTGTCGGCCCTGCTGATGCTGGTCGCCTCCGGCCTGATGCTCGCCGTCGCCGTAACCCTCCGGCGGGCCTCGCGCAAGGGGCGGGCGCTCTTCATCGGCCTGGCCCTCGCGGGCGCCGGCGCCTTCTTCCTGGTCGGCATGGAGGAGATCTCCTGGTTCCAGCGCATCATCGGCTTCGAGACGCCCGCGAGCTTCGCCGCCAACCACCAGAATGAGTTCAACCTCCACAACTTCTACTCGGGCAAGTTCGAGCTGCTCTACTATCTGGGCACCTTTCTCGCCCTCGTGGCCCTCCCCTTCCTGAACAACCAGACCGCCCTGCTCGAGGCCCACCCGGTCACCTCGTTCTTTGCCCCGGCCCGCTACCTGATCTTCGTCGGCGCCCTGGCCAGCGTCTACAACTACAACCTGTGGAACATGGCGCCCCACCAGTTCACCTCCTACGCGACGCTGCTCATCCTGCTCTACATCCTCTACACCTCGGCGCGCCAGGGCGGCGTCTCGCCGCTGCTGGTCGCCCTGATCGCGGTCTTCGTGGTCGCCCAGGTTCTGATCCTGATCTACGGCGGGCGCTCGGACCGCCTGTGGGACATCACCGGGGACCGCCAGCTCCTGCTGCCCCCCGGCTACGCCGTCTACGC
>DAOLDO010000025.1:0-6268 GCA_035327325.1 Chloroflexaceae bacterium
CCAGGGCGCGGCGCGGGCGCGGCGCCCGGAGATCACCCTGATAACAACGGCGGGAGACCACCCCGAGTTGCCGTCCGGCGCTCCGCCGCTGGGCTGAAAAAACTGTCACCGGCGATCCGCCCCGGGGCCGAGGGCGCGGCCGCGTTGACAGCCCCCGTGGCCCCGCGTATACTCGTCGCGCCATGAACCCCCTGCGCCGGCTCCGCCTGCCCGCCCTGCTCGCCCTCGACCTGCTGCTGCTCGTCGCCCTGGCCGCCGTCGTCTGGGCCGACAACGCCGCCAACAGGGGCATCGCCTTCACGCCGGCGCCCGAGCCCCTCCCGGCCCGGCCCGAGCTCGGCGTCAACCTCTTCAGCCTGCACCTGGAGCCCGACCCCGCCGCCGTCACGCGCACCCTGGAGCTGACGGCCGCCATGGGCGCCCGCTACGCGCGCATGCAGGTCCCATGGGACGACCTCGAGATCCACGGGCGGGGCGACTTCGAGGACCGGCGCAACCTCGAGGCGGTGGGCGCGGTCTCGGCCTGGGACAAGTACGACCGCATCGCCGCCGCCGCCAACGCCGCGGGCGTCGAGCTGATCTGGCGCCTCGAGCGCCCGCCGGCCTGGGCCCGCGCGGCCGCCGCCGCCACCCCCGAGTTCCAGCAGGGCCTGCTGGAGGACGGCAACTCCACCGGCCCGCCCGACGACCTCGCCGACTACGGCGCCTTCGTGACCGCCGTGGTCGAGCGCTACGACGGCGACGGCGCGGGCGACGCGCCGGGCGGCCCCGTGGTGCGCCACTTCCAGATCTGGAACGAGCCGAACCTCAAGAACGAGTGGGGCTGGGCCGAGCCGCTGCCGGAGGAGTTCGTCGAGCTGCTGCGCGTGGGCGCCACGGCCGCACGCGCCGCCAGCCCCGAGGCGGTCATCCTCTTCCCCGGCCTCGCCCCGACCGACGGCCTCGACCAGCGCGCCCCCATGACCGAGCTCGAGTACCTCGACCGGGTCTACAAGGCCGGCGGCGCGGCCTACTTCGACGTGATGGCCGCCCAGAGCTACGGCCTCGGCCAGCCGCCCGACGAGCACCGCTACGTCTTCCTGCGCGGGCGCGACAGCTGGAGCTGGCGCCGCCCGATTGATACCCGCAACGACGTCAGCCGGGTGGTGCTGCTGCGCGAGGTGATGGAGGCCAACGGCGACGCCGAGACCGAGGTCTGGGTCACCGAGTTCGGCTGGAACAGCGCGCCCGACAGCATCCCGCCCGAGCGGCGCCTCACCTGGGGCGAGCCGGTAAGCGAGGCGACCAAGGGCGCCTACCTGGTGGGCCAGCTCGAGCGGGCCCGCGCCGAGTGGCCCTGGATGGGCGTGATGAACGTCTGGATGCTGCGCTACGGCGGCTACGCCGAGCCCGACCCGGCCGACCCCACACCCTACTTCGCCCTGGTCACCCGCGACTGGCAGACCCTGCCCGCCTACGAGGCCCTGAGCGCCTACGCCGCCGACCGGCCGCCGGCCCTGAGCCCCACCCGCTCGTGGCCGCTGCTCTGGGACTACGGCCCCCTCCTGCTGCTCGCCGCCATGGCCGCGGCGGGCGCCGCCACCCTCGCCGCCCTCTTCCCCGCCCTCGACGGCGCCAGGGCCCGCCTGCGGGCGGCCCAGGCCCGCGCCCGCGGCGCGCCCGGCCCCCTCGCCCGGCTCATCCAGCCGGGGGGCCTTGTCTTCATCGGTATGCTGGTCGGCGCCGCCGTCGCCTACAGGGGCTCGGCGCAGCTGCCGATCACCGCGGCGGGACTGGCCCTCTTCGCGGCCCTGGCCCTGGCCCGTCCCGACCTGGCGCTGCTCTTCGTTCCCCTGACCGTGCCGCTCTACTTCATCCCCAAGGGCCTGTTCGACGCCCGCTTCGGGATCCGCGACACGGGCATCTACCTGCCCATTCACGAGGTTCTGCTGCTCGTCGCCCTCGCGGCCCTCGGCGCCCGACTGGCCTGGGGGCTGATCCGCGGCGAGGAGCGACTCCCGCGAATCTCGGGGGCGCGGCTGTGGGCCCTGGCGCCGGTGGGGCTGTTCGTGGCGGCGGCCCTCTGGGGCGTAGCCGTCGCAGAGGCCCGCGGACCCGCCCTGCGCGAGCTGCGCTGGCTGGTGGTCGAGCCGCTGCTCTTCGTCGGCGCGGCCGCCGTGGTGGCCGGGCTGTGGGCGCGCCGCGGCCGGGGCGACTACTGGCTCGCCGTCACGCGGGCCTGGCTGGTCGGCGGGGCGGTGGCGGGGCTGGTCGGCGTCCTCCAGTTTCTCGGCCTCAACCTGGCGCCCCTCTTCGGCACCAAGGCCGGCTTCAGCGACGACGCCTTCCTGGTGGAGGGCGTGCGCCGCGTGTCGAGCCTCTTCGGCCACCCGAACAACCTGGGCCTGGCCATGGGCCGCTACTGGCCCGTGGCGGCGGCCCTGGCCCACCTGGCCTTCTGGGGCGCCGCCAGCCGCGGCGAGGGTCTGCGCCGGGCCCTGCCTTACGCCCTGGCCGTCGGTCTGTGCCTCGGCGGGCTTCTGGCCTCGTTCTCGCGCGGGGCCTACCTGGGGGCCGCCGTCGCCGCCGTCGTGCTCGGCGTCACCCTGCTGCCGGCGGGTCTCTGGCGGAGCAGGCGCGTGCTGCTGCCTCTGGGCGCCCTGGCGGGCCTGGCGGCCCTCGGCGCCCTCGCCGTCGTGGCCCTCGACATCGAGCGCTTCAACCCCTTCGGCGCCAGCAGCGGGGTCAGGGTGCAGACCTGGGCCTCGTCGCTGGCTATGCTGCGCGACCACCCCCTGGGGATCGGGCTCGACCAGTTCGGCCGGCTCTACCCGCAGTACATCAGCCCCGCGCTGGCCGGGACCAACGAGATCAACACGGCCCACCCCCACAACGTGCTGCTCGACGTGGCGCTGCGCATGGGACCCCTCGGCCTGGCCGCCTTCGCCTGGCTGCTCGCCCGCCTCTTCGCCGACGCGCGCCGGGCGATCGCCCGCGGCGGCGACGGGATGCGCGGCGCCGCGGTGGGGCCGCCGCTGCTGGCGGGCGTGACCGCGGCCACCGCGGGCGGCCTGGTCCACGGCCTGGTTGACCAGCTCTACTTCTGGCCCGATCTGGCCTTCGCCTTCTGGCTCTTCGTCGCCCTCGGGCGCGCCTACGGGGCAGCCCCTCGTGAAGGCTGAGGGATGAAGGATGAAGGATGAAGGCCGCGGCAGCGCGTGCTGATGGTCTGCGCCCGGCCTGGTGCGCCAACCATCCTGCCTTGATCTAAATGCTCCCCAGCAGCCCGATCGCTGGCGTGGGCGCCCTTACGTCCCGGCAGTCTTCTGCGGACCCCTCCACATCCTTCAGCGCGCCCGGCGCGCAGCCGTTGAGCGTGCTACAATGAGTGCGGTGAAGCTCAATCCCAGGCCCCACGCCGGGCGCGATGGTGGCCCGGCGGCACCCGGCGGGCACCCCAAGGTCCAATGCCCTTCTACAAAGACATGGAGCTGATCTGCCGCAACTGCGGCGAGCCGTTCATCTTCACGGCCGGCGAGCAGGAGTTCTACGCCGACAAGGGTTTCCTCCACGAGCCCACCCGCTGCCCCCGCTGCCGCTCGCGCCGCGACGCCCCGGGCCAGCGCCCGCGCAGCGCCCCCCGCGACCAGCCGGTCAAGGACGAGGGCTAGCAGGCCCCGCGACGGTCGCCACGAGGACGCCAGGCGCCATCCGGACGCGCGCCAGGCCGCCGGTTTGCTCATACGGCCCTGCGAGCGTGCCCGCCGGCTCGTAGCTGAGCGCCGTGCCGAGCCGCAGGGTCGCGCCCGGGAGCGCCACGGTGTAGGACCGCCCCCAGGCCGCCGTACCGCGCATGAAGCGGAAGGCCCGCTCGGCGGGCCAGGCGACGTCGATCGCGAAGTCGGCCGGCCGCGGCGCGGCGCGGAAGCTGCCGCCGGGGCCCTGCGGCCGGCGAGGCAGCGCGCCCGCGCTCAGCAGCGGCACGGCCTCGCCGAGCAGTTCGGCGCCGAGGGCGGCCGCCATGGCCTCGGCCTCGTCCCAGCCGAGGCCCGCGGGCAGATCGAGGGGCCGCTGGAGGGCGATCTCGCCCGTGTCGAGGCCCTCGTCCATCCAGTGGAGGGTCACGGCGGTGCGCGCCCGCCCCTCCTGGAAGGCCCAGAAAAGGGGCTCGGGGCCGCGCAGTTCGGGCAGGGGCGAGGGGTGCAGGTTGAGGGCGCCGAGCCGCGGCACGGCCAGCAGCTCGCGCGGCAGCCGCCAGGACCAGCAGGCCACCACGACGAGGTCGGGGCGCAGCGTGGCCAGAGCCTCGCGCACCTCGGGGGCGGCCATGCGGCGCAGGGCGAGGGTCGGCACCCCCCGAGCCGCTGCGAGCTCGAGGTGCGTAGGCGCCCGCCGGGGGCCGAGGGCGATCTGGCCCGCCGGCGCGGCGAGGCGGGGCGCCGCGGCGACGGGCGGCGCCCCGGGCGGGGCGGGCACGGCGACGCCGACCACCTCGGCCCCGGCCGCCAGCAGGGCCGTCAGGGCGGGGCCCGCGTAGGGGCCGACCATGCCTAGCAGGACAACGCGCATCGCTCCGCTGTACTATAATGGGGAGACGAGACACTCGCGGGCGCCCGACGGGGCCCTAGGAAGGCAACCAGTATGCCACGGATGGTCAACTGCGCCAAGCTCGGGCGCGAGCTGCCGGGCCTCGAGCGACCCCCGTTCCCCGGCCCCCTCGGCCAGCGCATCTACGAGAACATCTCCCAGCAGGCCTACAACCTCTGGCCCGCCCAGGCGACCCTGATCATCAACCACTACGGCCTCAGCCTCGGCGACCCCAACGCCCAGCAGATCCTCATGCAGCAGATGGAGGAGTTCTTCTTCGGCGAGAATGCCCGCATGCCCGAGGGCTGGACGCCTCAGCAGGCCCGGCCCGCCAAGGGGGCGCCGCGCCGCAAGTAGCGGCGGCGCGCCGCTTGCCCCGCGTCACCCCACCAGGGGGATCTGCGGCAGCAGCTCGAACGAGAGGCGGGCGTGGCCCTCGCGCAGGGCGGCCTCTACGGCCTCGGGCGTCTCGCCGCGGGCGAAGATGAAGCCGAGGTAGGCATCGCCCTCGGGCAGGGGCACAAGCGGGTAGTGCAGGGGCGCCGTGATCTCGACGCTCTCGACCAGGGGCACGGCGCGGGCCGCCTCGACCCCGCTGACCGCGCGCAGCACGCCAGGCTTGGGGATGGGGATCATCATCACGCCGCCCGCGCTGCCCGCCCGGCCGAGCGACTCGACCGGGAGGCCGGCCGCCTGGCGCAGGATCAGCTCCTCGAGCGAGGCGTCGGTGCCGAACTGCAGCGTGCGCGAGCAGAGGCCGCCGATGCTGCGCCCCGCCAGCTCGACCATGACCGGCCCCCCCTCGTTCACCCGCAGCTCGGCGTGGAGCGGGCCCCGCTCGAGGCCGACGGCGGCCGCCGCGCGGGCGGCCACAGCGGCGATCGCCTCCTGGGTGGCCGCGGGCAGGCGCGAGGGCGTGACGTAGATCGTCTCCTCGAAGAACGGCCCGTCGAGCGGGTCGGGCTTGTCGAAGAGGGCCAGGACCTGCAGCCGCCCGCGGTCAATCAGCCCTTCCAGGGCCACCTCGAAGCCGGGGATGAAGCCCTCGACCAGGAACTCCTTCGGCCCGGGCCGGCCCTCCACCCGGTCGAGCAGCCGGGCCAGGCGTCGGGCCGCCGCGACGAACGCGCGCGGGTCGTCGGCGCGGATCACCCCGCGGCTGCCGTTGAGCCGCAGGGGCTTGACCACGCAGGGGTAGGCCACCTCGGCGGCCAGGGCCTCGAGGTCGTCGCCCGTCGAGCAGAGGCGGAAGACCGGCGAGGGCACGCCGGCCGCCGCGAAGAGCCGGCGCATCAGATGCTTGTCGTGGGCCGCCTCGGCCGAGGCCAGGCTGTTGTGGGGCAGGCCCAGGGCCGCGCTCGCCCGCGCCGCCAGCAGGCCCCCGCTGTCGTCCACCGCGATCACCGCCGCGATGGGCGCCTCGGCGGCGAGCTCGCGCACCGTCGCCAGGGCCGCCTCCACCGCGCCGAAGTCCAGCCCCATGCGCAGGCCGGACCGGCCCGCCAGGGCCCGCGGCGTGTCCTCGGCCACCAGGGCCTCGACGCCCAGGCGCTCCGCCGCATCGAGGAAGGCCGGCAGGCGGTACGACGACGGCGTGGTGAGGAGGAGCACTCTTCCTGTTGGCTTCATGGCACTCCACTGTCGCGGCGGCGGCGCGAGCGGGGGCGCGGGGGAACCTGGTCCCCCCGCCCTCTCACACATA
>DAOLDO010000025.1:6368-19046 GCA_035327325.1 Chloroflexaceae bacterium
AGCGGGGGCGCGGGGGAACCTGGTCCCCCCGCCCTCTCACACATAGTCGGGGGCCGACGACCCCTCGGCGGGCTCCGCTCAGCAGTACCACGGCTCGCTCATGGAGGGGATGGGCGGGCGCGGGACGAGGTGCTCGGGGGCGACGGGCGGCGCCGCGCCCAGGTGCTCCTCGGCCAGGGCGAGCAGGCGGGTGAAGAAGGTCTCGCGGGACTCGCCGCGGGGGCCGCTGCCCTGGGCGAGGCGCATCGCCGCCCGCTGCAGCCGGTCCACCGCCGGGTCGGGGTGGCGCCAGGGGTGGGCGAGGGCGGCCCGGTCGAAGGGGCCGGCGAGGGCGCGCACCTCGTCCAGCTCGAGCAGGCGCGAGCCGGCGGGGATGAGCAGGCGGATCGTATACTGCACCGGGCTGACCGACGGCACGAGGCCGAGGGCGGCGACGTCGGCCAGGAAGGCGCGGTAGACGGCGCGGGTCGTCCACGGCGTGAAGGCCACGAAGGTCGCGTTGAGCGGCAGGCCGGCCTGGCGCAGCAGGGCGACCGCGCGCGCCACGTCGGCGCGGGTGTGGCCCTTGTCGAGGCGAGCCAGGATGGCGTCGTCGAGGGCCTCGACGGCGCTCGTCACCAGGGCGCAGCCGGTGGCGCGCAGCTCGGGCAGCAGCTCGGCGTGGCGCAGCAGGTGCTCGACCTTGACCGTCACGTCGTAGGTCAGCCCGGGGAACTCGGCGTGGAGGGCCCGCACGAGCGGCATGGCGTGGCCGGGGCCGTTGAGGAAGTCGGGGTCGCCGAAGGTGATGTGGCGAGCCCCGGCGGCCACCTGGCGGCGCACGTCCTCGAGCACGACCTCGCGGGGCACGACGCGGAAGCGCCCGCCGTAGACGGGGACGATCGGGCAGTGGCGGCAGCGGTGCTTGCAGCCCCTGCTGGCCTCGGTGTAGCCAGTGAGCCGCGGCCCCTCGGGCGTGATCAGCGTGGCGTAGGCCGACAGGCCCGGGAGGCCCCCCCGCTCGGGCGGGACGAAGGCGAGCCTGTCCAGCGAGACCAGAGACGAAGGACTGGGGGCCGAAGCCGAACTGCCCGAGCCAGACTCCGGGCTGCCTTGTCCGGCAGAGCCCCGATCGCGGCTGTTGGTCTTCGGTCCCTGGTCCTTGGTCCGCTCCTCGAAGAGGGCTACCAGCTCGGCCTCGAACTCGCCGCCGACGCAGCGGTCGGCGCCGCGCTCGAGCAGATAGGCGGCGTTGAGCGGGGCGTAGAGCCCGTAGCAGACGATCAGGGCCCGGGGGGCGAGGGCGCGCAGCTCGGGCAGCAGATCGGCCGCCAGGCGCGTGGCCGTGTGCATCGGCACGTAGACGCCGATCATCGCCGCGCCCGCCACCGCGGCGCGGTCGAGCTGCTGCACCGCCGTGTCGAGGCAGACCACCTCGGCGCCGGCCCGGCGCAGCCAGGCCGCGGGCGAGGCCAGCCCGAAGGGCTGGTGCCCCAGCTCGTAGGTTGAGATCAGGACGACCCGCGCCAAGCGCCGCTCCAGTCCAGGCGATTTCGCAACCTTCGGGCATTATAACACCGCCGCCCGGCGTTGCCCGCCCGGGCGAGTCGTGGTAGGTTGAAATGAGCGGCGCCTGATGGCCATGGGGGCATGTGACAGTGGACAGCCTGATCACCCTGCGCGAGGCCGCCCTGGGCTTGCTCACCGGGGGCGCCGAGGCGCTCAACGCTGCGGGCGAGGCCGGGGCCCACGACCCGGGGCTGCCGGCGGCCCTCGCCGCCGCCCTGCGCGAGCTGCGGGGCGTCGCCGTGAGCGAGGACGGGCTGCGGGTGGACTACGCCGCTCTGGCGGCGAGCGACGCCTACGGCCGCTACAGGGCCGAGGTGGCGCCGCGGCTGCGGGCCTTCGACCCGGGCGCCCTCGAGGCGCGGGGGGCGCGCCTGTCCTTCTGGGCCAACCTCTACAACCTGCTCGTGCTCGACGCCGTGGTGGCCCTCGGCGTGCGGCGCAGCGTGGCCGACAGGCTGTGGGGGCTGAGCTTCTTCCGGCGCGCGGCCTACGTCGTCGGGGGGCGGCGCCTCAGCCTGGAGGAGATCGAGCACGGGCTCCTGCGCGCCAACGCCGGCAACCCCTTCCTGCCGGGTCCCCAGCTGGCGCCGGGCGACCCGCGCCTCGCTTGGGCGGTCAGCCCCGTGGACCCGCGGGTGCACTTCGCCCTGAACTGCGCCAGCCGCTCGTGCCCGCCCATCGCCGCCTACGACGCGGCGCGGGCCGAGGCCCAGCTCGGGCTGGCCGCCCGCAGCTTCGTGGCCGCCGACGCCGAGGTGGTGGACGGGGCCCTGCGGCTGTCTGCGATCTTCGACTGGTACCGCGCCGACTTCGGCGGCTACGCGGGCGTGGCGCGCTTCGTGGCCGCCCACCTGCCCGACGACGAGCGCCAGCGCTGGCTCGCGGGGCGCCCCGAGGTCGAGCTGGAGTTCCGGCCCTACGACTGGGGGCTCAACAGGCTCTAGGGCGGCGCCCCCAGACGTCGTCCGCTGCGCGGGCTACTGCTGCTGCGCCTGCGCGCTCTCGGCCGGGTCGGGGGCCTCGGGGGGCGGGATGGCGCCGCCGAGGGGGCGCGGGTCCACCTCCTCGTCGGGGATGGGCGCCTCGGTGGGGACGACCTTCACGCCGACGGCGAGGTGGCTCTCGGCGCGGCCCTTGAACACGCCGCGGGTGGGCGGCACGTCGGCGTAGTCGCGGCCGACGGCGGTGCGGATATGGCGCTCGCCGGCGAGCAGGTTGTTGGTCGGGTCGAAGCCGACCCAGCCGAGGTCGGGCAGCAGGGCCTCGACCCAGGCGTGGGTCGCATCCTGCTCGGAGCGGTCGTGGTCCTCGACGCGGTGGAAGAGGTAGCCGCTCACGTAGCGGCAGGGGACGCCGAGGCCGCGCACCAGGGCGATCATGATGTGGGCGAAGTCCTGGCAGACGCCCTTGCGGGCGGCGAGGGCCACGTCGATCGGCGAGTCGACTTCGGTGTGCTCGGGGTCGTAGGCGAAGGCGCGGAACATGCGCTCGTTCAGCTCGCGCAGGACGACCAGGGGGTCGTCGCGGCGCACGGCCGCCAGCTCCTCGGCCAGGGCGGCCAGCAGGGGCGTCGGGCGGGCGAAGCGGCTGGGTGCGAGGAAGTCCCAGTGGTCCTCGGCCTCGGTCATGGCGTCGAGCGCGGTCCAGGCGTCGGGACCGAGGGCGGCGGGCAGGGGTGGGGGCGGCGCGAGGATCACGATGCTCTCGGCCGTGATCGCCAGGGCGCGGTGGGGCGCGGGGATGTCGAAGTGGTGGACGAGGTTGCCGTAGCAGTCGGTGTAGCTGCTCACGCGGCTGGCGGGGCTGGTGGCGAGCCTGAAGCTCAGGCAGCGCTGGTCGCCCTCGGAGCGGGGCTGCATGCGGACCTCGGTCACGCTCTCGCTCACCTGGGCGCTGTAGCGGAAGCGGGTCTTGTGGAGGATGGAGTAGTACATCTCAGCTCGCGAGGGCCGACTCGGCCGGGTAGGAGACGTAGGCCTGGTAGATCGCGCCGTGGATGCCGGCGCACTGGCGCCTGACCCCGTCGAGGTAGGCGTGGAGGTCGTCGGCGAGGATCTCGTCCACCTGGGCGTAGTCGAGGGAGGCGCGCAGGCGGCCCGCGAGGCGTTCGGCGCGACCGGCCCCACGCGAGCCGGTGGCCTGGGCGATGGCCTGGAGGCCGCGCTGGATGCGGTCGGCGGCGAAGCGCACCGAGCGGGGCGACTCGGCGTCGAGCAGCAGGAACTCGGCGACGGCGTGGGGTTGCACGTCGGCCGTGTGGACCTTGCAGTAGGCCTCGAAGGCGGTGCAGCACTTGAGCAGGGCCACCGAGTCGTTGTACTCGAGCAGGCCGGGCGCGTTGGGCGGCGCGGCGAGGTAGGGGCGGAAGTGGGCGTCGAGCAGCAGGGCCGTGGCGGCGGCCCGCTCGAGGTAGCGGCCCACCTGGATGAAGAACCAGCCCTCCCCGTGGCTCATGGTCGCGTCGGTGATGCCCTGGAAGAGGTGGGCGCCCTCCTTCACGGCCTGGTAGAACTCGATCGGCTCGCGCTGCCAGATCTGGGCGGCCGAGCCGGCGCGCACGCGCAGGTAGAGCCGGTTGAGCTGCTCCCACATCTCCGAGCTGATCTGCTCGCGCACCTGGCGGGCGTTCTCGCGGGCCAGGGCCACGCACGAGACGATCGCGTTGGCGTTGGCGGGCTCGAAGGTGAGCAGCTCGGTGAGGGCGTAGGCGTCGAAGGCCGCGGGCCGCGCCTCGACATGGAGGGCCTCGAGCAGGCGCGCCCAGCGCGGCCGGGCCGCCTCGGGGTCCTGGTCGAGGGTCTGGGTGAGCGACACGCCGAGGAGCCGCGCCGTGTGCTCGGCCCGCTCCAGGTAGCGGCTCATCCAGTACAGGTTGTCGGCGACGCGCGAGAGCATGGGCCACCCCGTCACTCGAACAGCACCCAGGTGTCCTTGCTCCCCCCGCCCTGGGACGAGTTGACGACGAGGGAGCCCTTCCTGAGGGCGACCCTGGTGAGGCCGCCCGGCACGATCGTGATCTGGTCGCCGCCGTTGAGGATGTAGGGCCGCAGGTCAACGTGGCGCGGCTCGACCCTGCCGTCCACGAAGCAGGCCGCGCGCGAGAGCTGGAGGGTGGGCTGGGCGATATAGTTGCGCGGCTCGGCCTGGATGCGCCGGCGGAAGCGCTCGCGCTCCTCGGCGGTGCTGTGGGGGCCGATCAGCATGCCGTAGCCGCCCGACTCGCCCACGGCCTTGACCACCAGCCGGTCGAGGCGCTCGAGCACGTAGGCCCGCTCCGCGGGCTCGCCGCACAGGTAGGTCTCGACGTTGGGCAGGATCGGCTCCTCGCCCAGGTAGTACTTGATGATGCGCGGCACGTAGGCGTAGACGGCCTTGTCGTCGGCCACGCCGGTGCCGACGGCGTTGGCGAAGGCCACGTTGCCGGCCCTGTAGGCGTTGAAGATGCCGGCCACGCCGAGGATCGAGTCGTGGCGGAAGGCCAGCGGGTCTACGAAGTCGTCGTCCACGCGCCGGTAGATCACGTCCACCCGGCGCAGGCCGGCGGTGGTGCGCATGTAGACCACATTGTCGTGGACCAGCAGGTCGCGGCCCTCGACCAGCTCGACGCCCATCTGGCGGGCCAGGAAGGTGTGCTCGAAGTAGGCCGAGTTGAAGACCCCGGGCGTCAGCACGGCGATCGTCGGCTCGGGCCTGTGGGGCGGGGCCAGCGAGCGCAGAGTGGTGAGCAGGGCCTGGCCGTAGTGGTCAATCGGGCGCACGCCGGCGTCGGCGAAGAGGCGCGGGAAGGCCCGTTTCATCACGGCCCTGTTGGTGAGCATGTAGCTCACCCCGCTGGGGACGCGCAGGTTGTCCTCGAGCACGGCGAACTGGCCCGAGGGCAGGCGCACCAGGTCGGTGCCGACCACCGAGGTGTAGATGCGGCGGGCCACGGCGACGCCGCGCATCTCGCGGCGGTAGTGCTGGCAGGTGTAGACCAGCTCGCGCGGGATGACCCGGTCGGCCAGGATGCGGCCCTCGTGGTAGATGTCGTGGAGGAACAGGTTGAGGGCGGTGATGCGCTGCTTGAGGCCCTGCTCGATCACCGCCCACTCGACCGAGGTGAGGATGCGCGGCAGCAGGTCGTAGGGGAAGATGCGCTCGGTGCCCTCGTCGTCGCCGTAGACGGTGAAGGTGATGCCCTGGTTGAGGAAGGTCCTGTCGGCGTAGCGCTGCCGCTCCTGGAGCACGCCGGGGCCCAGCTCGTGGAGGCGCCGGTGGAGGGGGAGGTAGTGGGGGCGCACATGGCCGGCGGCGTCGAACATCTCGTCGAACGCCCCGTCGAGCGCGTAGCTCGCGAAGAGGGTCTGGCCGTTGGCGCGCGGGCTGCGGTCGGTGAGCATGGGTGCGTCCGAAGATGCGTCTGCCGGGGGTGGGGACAGATGCCTGAAGCGGTGAGCGGGCGACGCTGCCGCGGCTTCTTCGGTTGCGCTCTCAGGGTTGGCGGGTATGGTACCCGCTGAGCATCATTTCGTCAAATAGCAAAGGGGCGCGGGGAGGGCCAGGCCCTCCCACACGCCCCTACCGGCACGCGCTGCCGCGGCCTTCATCGCTCATCCCTCGTCCCTCATCCTTCCCTAGTCGCCCATCTCGACCGCGGCGGCGGGGATCACGCGCTTGCGCATGTCCTCCTCCTTGACCCGGACGACGTTCCAGACCAGGCCGAGGCGCTCGAGGCCGCGGATCAGGTAGGCCGAGAGGTCAACCTGCCACCAGCGCAGGCCGTGGAAGGCCGAGCGGGGGAAGGCGTGGTGGTTGTTGTGCCAGCCCTCGCCGAAGGCCAGCAGGCCGACGATGAAGTTGTTGCGGCTGGCGTCGCGGGTCTGGTAGTCGCGGCTGCCGAAGGTGTGGCAGATCGAGTTGACGCTCCAGGTGATGTGGTGGGTGAGGAAGATCCGCACCAGGCCGCCCCAGATCAGGCCGCTCCAGCCGGCGATCGCCGTGGGAATGAGCAGGCCGAGGGCCACCCAGACCAGCCAGGTCTTCGAGACCCAGACCACGTCGGGGTCCTTCTTGAGCCAGGTGCCGTAGACCTCGATGTTGTTCTTGTGGCGGAACAGCCAGCCCACATGGGAGTGCCAGAGGCCCTCGAGGGGGCTGTGGGGGTCGTCCTCGCCGTCCGAGTGGGCGTGGTGCTGGATGTGGGTCGAGGCCCAGGTCATCGCGTCGCCCTCGACGGCCATGGTGCCGCTGATCAGCAGCAGGCGCTTGACCCAGGGCTTGGCCTCGAAGCTCTTGTGGGTGAGCATGCGGTGGAAGCCCACGGTGATGCCCATGCCCGAGATCACGTACAGGACCAGCATCAGGGTGACGTCGAGCCAGCCGACCCACTGGTTCCAGAGCATCACCATGGCGTAGAGGGTGCCGATGAACGGGGTGACCACGACGAAGAGCACGGCGAGCTTCATCGCGGTATGTTTCTCAACCTGCGGCTGCTCGGCGGGCTTGGGGACTGCGCGGGCCATGGGCGGCTCCTCTTCTCAGGCTTCTCAGACACTCTGCCACTGTCCCAAGTGTAGCCCGCGGCCCGCCCCACGGTAAGTGCGGCCCGGCTAGTCCGCGGTCACGGGCGGAATTCTTTGTGCGCACAGGCACATATGACCGGGGGCCTATGACTGGGGTCACGGGCGGGGCAGCGCCCGCCCCCGTTGACGCCCCGCCGGGCGGCGGGGTATACTGCCCCCGCCATGGCGACCCCGCACACGCCCCAGCCCTCAGACGAGACCGAGGACCCGCCGCGGACCGGCCGCCAGCTGGAGGCCGTGTACCGCGACGGCGCCCTCTGGCCCGACTCGCCTGTGGACCTGCCCTCGGGGGCGCGGGTGCGCCTGAGCCTGCTGGAGACGGTGGGCTCGCCCGACGGGGCCGGCCCGCCCGCCGCAACGGCATTCCCCCATCCCGGCCGCGCTGCGGCCCTGGTCGTGGCCGGCATGGTGGCGGCGATCCTGGCGCAGCTGGCCGTGGCCCGCGGGCTCCTGCCGCTCGGCGCCGCCGGCTATGCTCTGGCCGTGGGCCTGGTGGTCGCGGGGGCGCGGGGGCCCGCGCCGGAGGCGGCGCCATCGGGACGGGCGCCGCGCCTGCTCGGGGCCGAGTGGCGCCTCTGGCTGACGGCGGCGGCGCTGCTCCAGGGGGCGGTGGCCTTCGTCTTCAGCGCGGGGAACCGCTACACCCCCGCCAACGTACTGCCCTGGCTCACGGCGGTCGCCTGCTTCCTGGCCGCCCACCTCGACTACGGGCGCGTGGCGGGGGCGGCGGCTCTGCTGCGGTCGGGGGGCTGGCCCGCCGCGGCGCGAGCCTGGCTCACGCGGGAGCGTGCGCTGTCCCTGGCGGCCCTGCTCGCCATCCTGGCCCTGGGGGCGGCCTTCCGCTTCGCCGACCTGGCCGGGAACCCCGCCGAGATGAACAGCGACCAGGCCGAGAAGCTGCTCGACGTGGGCGACGTGCTGGCGGGGACGAACTACATCTTCTTCGAGCGCAACACCGGCCGCGAGCCCTGGCAGTTCTACTGGACGGTGGCCCTGATCCGGCTGCTCGGCCTGCCGCCGGACTTCATGGCCCTGAAGCTCGGCACGGCGCTGATCGGCTGGCTGATGCTGCCCGCCGTCTTCCTGCTCGGCCGCGAGGTGCTGGGGACGCGGGGGGCGCTGCTGGCGACGCTCTTCGCGGCGGTGGCGAGCTGGGGCGTGATCACGGCGCGCTTCGGGCTGCGCTACCCGCTGGCGCCCTGCGCGGCGGCGTGGACGCTGTTCTTCCTGGTGCGCGGGCTGCGGCGCGACAGCCGCAACAGCCTGCTGCTGGCGGGGCTGTGGGTCGGCATCGGGCTGCAGGGCTACACGGCCTACAGGTTTATGGCGGTGGTGGTGCCGCTGGTCGGGGCGGCCTGGCTGTGGTGGCTGCTGGCCCGTGGGGAGCGGGCCAGGGCGGGGCGCGTCGTCGTGGGCGGCCTGCTGGCCCTCGCCCTGGCCGCCCTGACGCTGCTGCCGCTGATCCGCTACGGACTCGAGCGGCCCGAGCAGCTGCTCTACCGGGCGGCGACGCGGCTGACGGCGGCCGAGCAGGCCATCCCTGGCGACCCGGCCGCGATCTTCCTGGAGAACCTCAGGAACGTCCTGCTGATGTTCAACTACACCCGCGATAGCGTGTGGGTGGCCAACCTGCCGGACCGGCCGGCCATGGACGTGATCCTGGGCGCGCTGCTGGTAGCGGGCGCGGCGGCGTGCCTGGCCCTGAGCCGGCGCAGCGGCAACCCGTGGCCGGCCCTGACCCTCGGGGCGGGCCTGCTGATGCTCGTGCCCTCGGCCCTGAGCATCGCCTTCCCGGGCGAGAACCCGAGCGTGGTGCGGACGGGGGGCGCCCTGCCGGCTCTGATGGTCGTCTGCGCGGCGGCGCCGGCCCTGGCCCTGGAGCAGCTGCGGGCGACGGGGCGGCGAGGTGCCTACCTGGGCGCCCTGGCGGCCGTGGCGGCCCTCGGGCTGGCGGTGGCCGGCGTGAACCAGCGGCGGGTCTTCGTGGACTACCCGGCCCAGTACTGCCCGCGGGCCCAGAACGCGTCTGATATCGGGCGCGAGCTGCTGGCCTGGGAGGCGGCGGGCGGGGACCGGCGGGCGGCCTGGATCGTCGGCTACCCCCACTGGGTCGACTCGCGCGCCGTCGGCGTCTGGATCGGCGAGATCACCTTCCCCAACACGGTGATCGGGGCCGACGAGGTGCGCGGGGTGGACCTGGCCGGGCGGCCGGGGTGGTTCGCGCTCAACCGCGAGGACCTGCCGGCGCTGCGGGCGCTCTACGAGCGCTACCCGGGCGGCCAGGAGCGCCTGGTGGAGGGCTCGCGCTGCGCGGGGCGCGCGTTCCTCGTGTTCGAGACGGGGCCGTAGGGGCCTACGCCTTGTGGGCCGTCAGCCCCGCCGCCACGCGGGCCGCGGCCCTGAGGTCGGCCAGCAGGACCGAGCCGAGGCCGACGGCCGTGGCCCCGGCGTCGAGCATGGCGCGGGCGTCGGCGGGCCCCGTCACGCCGCCGATGCCGATGACCGGGGCCTCGACGGAGGCGACCACCTCGGCGACGGCCCTGAGGGCCAGGGGGCGCAGGGCGGGCCCGCCGAGCAGACCGTGGGCGAGCCCGTGGGCGGCGGGCGCGGCGGCGGGCAGCCCGTCCACCAGGGCCAGGGCGTCGGCCCCGGCGGCGACGGCGGCCCTGGCCAGCTCGGCCAGGTCGGGCGCGTGGCCGGGCAGCTTGACCACCAGCGGCAGGGGCGTGGCGTCCCGCGCGGCCCGGATGAGCGGCCCCGCCGCGGCCGGCGCGAGGACGCCGTGGGCGGCCAGGGGCAGCTCGACGCCGGCCACCCCCTCGACCATGTCGAGGTCGGCGAGGAGCTCGGCGAGCTCGGCGGGGCTCTCGGCGGCCACGCTGACGAGCACGGGCAGCTCCCAGCCGGCCCAGACGGGGGCGAAGCGCTCGCGCACGGCGCGCATGCCGGGGTTCTGCTCGGCGCCGAGGTAGAGCAGGCCCGCCGGCGTCTCGACCAGGGCCGGGCGGCCGCGGCGCGCCCTGGCGGTGGTGGTGCGGGTGACGAGGGCGCCAAGGCCGTGGGCGGCCCCGCGCGGGCCCAGCCCAAGCTGGCGGGCCACCTCGACGCCGTAGCCGAGGCTGCCGGCCGCGGCGAGCACCGGGGTGGCCAGCTCGAGCGAGTAGGGGTTGTTGGGGGCCAGGTCAATCATAGGGCCTCCCTCATGCTGCCGCGGGGGCGCGGGCCGACCCTGGTGCCGGCCACCGCGCGCACCTGGCCTCCGACCGCCGAGCGCTCCAACCCATGCCGGCGGGCGAGGGCGTAACTCGGTTACGAAAAACAGCACTCACAGCTCGATCTGCTTCCAGCGGCCGGCGCTGAAGCGCCACAGGGCGAGGATGGCCTGGAGGGTGAAGTCGGTGCACATCGCCAGCCAGACCCCCGGCAGGCCCAGGCCCAGCCAGCTCACGGCGGCGACGGTGAGGGGCAGGCGCACGCCCCAGGTGGTGAGCAGGCGGCTGAGGAGCGGCCAGCGTGTGTCGCCGGCGCCGCGCATGGCCCCGAGCATGATGAAGCTGACCGCCAGGGCCGGCTGCACGAGGCCGGCCGCCCGCAGGGGCGCCACGGCCGCCGCGATCACCGCGGGGTCGTTGGTGAAGAGCGCCACCAGCTGGCGCGGGAAGACGACCATGAGCGCGCCGAACAGGCTCATCATAAGGGCGCCCTGGAGCAGGGCCTCGTAGGCGTAGCCCTCGGCCCGCCGCGGGTCGCGGGCGCCGAGGGCCTGGCCGACCAGGGCGCTGGTGGCCACGGCGTAGCCCATGCCCGGCAGGAACGAGAGCGACTCGATCGTGATCGTGATATTGTGGGCGGCGTAGGCCCGCGTCCCCAGGTCGTTGACGAAGCGGACGAAGATCAGCAGGGCGCCCTGGAACAGCAGCTGCTCGCCCGCCGCCGGCAGGCCGACGTTGACCAGCCGCCGCATGGTCGCCCGGTCGCCCCCCCCGCCGAGGTTCAGGCGCAGTCCGGCGCGGCCGCGCAGCAGTAGCGTCAGCACCACCACACCGCCGAGGCCGCGGGCCAGGGCCGTGCCGATCGCCGCGCCCTCCACGCCCAGGGCCGGCAGCCCCATGAGCCCGTTGACCAGCAGCAAGGTGACGCCGACGTTGACCAGGTTGACCGCCAGCATGACCAGCAGGGGCGTGCGCGTGTCGCCGGCGCCGCGCAGGCAGGCCGTGCCGACCAGCAGGAAGACCGCGGGCAGGTAGGCCGCGGCGTTGATGTGGATGTAGGCCGCCGCCGTCGCCCGCGTCTCGGGCGGGGCCGCGATCAGGGCCAGGAAGGGCTCGGCCAGGAGCAGGCCCAGGGCCGTCGCGAGCACCCCCACCAGGGCGGCGAGCAGAAACGCCTGGCGCAGGATTCGCCTGAGGGCCTCCTCGTCGCGGGCGCCCACCGCCCTGGCCACCAGGGCGGTCGCCCCGACGCCCACGGCCATAAACAGCACCATCATCAGCCAGGTGAACTGGTTGCCGAGGCCAGCGGCGGCGAGGGCCGTCGCGCTGCCGTAGCCCAGCCGCTGCGTGGCCGCGGCGCTCAGGTTGCCGACCAGGTAGACGTCGGCCAGGCCCACCATGGTGTTGAGCAGTTGCTCGCCGACGGCCGGGATGGCCAGGGCCGCGACGCGCCGGCGGGTTGTCGGCGCGGCGGGGGCCGCGCCCTCGGCGCCCCGAGCGCTCATGAGCCGGCATACCCGAGGGCGACCAGGGCCCGCCGCGCCTCGGCGGCCTCGTCCCAGGGCAGGCTGTAGTCGGCGTAGATGATGCTGCCCTCGTGCCCTTTGCCCAGCAGCAGCACCAGGTCGCCCGGGCGGGCGGCGGCCATGGCCGCGGCGATGGCGGCGGCCCGGTCGGGGATGTGCCAGTAGCCCGCGCCCTCGCGCAGGCCGGCCCGCTCGGCGCCCGCCGCGATCTGGGCGATGATCGCCTCGCGGTCCTCGCCGCGCGGGTCCTCGTCGGTGAGCACCAGCAGGTCGCAGTAGCGCCCCGCGATCTCGCCCTGGATGGCCCGCTTGGCCACGTCGCGCTCGCCGGCGCTGCCGAAGACGGCGATCAGCCGGCCGGCGGTGAGGGGGCGCAGCATGCCCAGGACCTGCTCGAACGAGTCGGGGTTGTGGGCGTAGTCCACGATCACGTCGAAGGGCTGCCCCGCCGCCACGGGCTCCATGCGGCCGCGGGGCCCGCGGGCCGCGGCCAGGGCCGCGGCGGCCCGCTCCAGGGGCGCGCCCTGGCAGAGGGCCACGCTCAGGGCGGCCAGGGCGTTCGAGACGTTGAACGGGCCCGGCAGCCCCAGGCGCAGCTCGGCCTCGCCCCAGGGCGTGCGCGCGGTGAGCGTGGCGCCAGCGGGGCCCGCCCGCACGTCGAGGGCCCGCACGTCGGCCTGGGCCTCGACCCCGAAGGTCAGCCGCTGGGCCGCCGCCGGGGCCGCGTCGAGGAAGTAGCCGTGGCTCGGGTCGTCGGCGTTGACGATCGCCCAGGGCTCGGCGCGGCGCGGGGCGACGCCGGGCGCCCGCTCGCCGAGCAGCTCGAACAGG
>DAOLDO010000026.1:0-18415 GCA_035327325.1 Chloroflexaceae bacterium
GCGCGAGAACCTCGCCGCGATGCGCGCCCGCATCCTCGGCGCCCTCGACGCCGTGTGCTGACCCACCCCGGGGCGAGGGGAGGCCCATGCTCCTTTGCCCGCTGCATCGAAGCCGCTCAATGAAGAGAGCCGCCCGATGATTATCCAGAACCCTGACGGAACCTACGAGCTCTGCTGCCCCCAGGCCCCGGTCGCCGCCCGCTGGTGGCGAGCGCTCCTACGCGTGGCCCAGGGCGACCCGCGCGCGAGGCCGGGCGGCGCCCCCGCCGAGGCGCCCGCCTGCTGCGGGCCGTGCCCCGGGGACGGCGGAGCCGCCATTGGCGCGTGAGCGACAGGCCCTCCGGTTCGGTCGCCCCGTCTACTACGGCTGGCCGATGCTGGTCGGCGTCTCGACGGCCCAGGTCGTCTCGTGGGGCATCCTCTACTACGCCTTCAGCGTCTTCGTCGCCCCCATGCAGGCCGCCCTGGGCTGGTCAACGGTCGAGCTGACCGGCGCCTACTCGCTGGCCCTGCTCTGCGCGGGGCTGGCGGCCGTGCCGACCGGCCGCTGGCTCGACCGGCACGGCCCCCGCGCCCTGATGACGGCCGGCTCGAGCCTCGCCGTGCTGCTCGTGCTGGCCTGGTCGCAGGTGACGAGCCTGGCGGCCTTCTACCTGATCATGGCCGGGATCGGCGCCGTCTCCGCGGCCGTGCTCTACGAGCCGGCCTTCGCGATCGTGGCCGTCTGGTTTCGCCGCCTGCGCGGCCGGGCCCTCACGGTGCTGACCTTCTTCGGGGCCTTCGCCAGCTTCATCTTCATCCCCCTCAGCGCCTGGCTCGTCGGCGCCCTCGGCTGGCGCGGGGCCCTCCTGGCCCTGGCCGGCATCCTCGGCGCCATCACCATCCCCACCCACGCCCTGCTGCTGCGCCGGCGCCCCGAGGACCTGGGGCTGCTCCCCGACGGGGCGGCGGCCGAGCCAGGCGCCCTGGCGCAGAGCGCGCCACCCGAGCGCAGCATCGCCCCGGGCCGCGCGCTGCGCGAGCCGCGCTTCTGGCTGCTCACCTTCGCCTTCGCCGCGAGCACCTTCGCCGGCGTCACCATGACCGTCCACGTCATCCCCTACCTGATCGGGGCCGGCCACAGCGCCGGCTTCGCGGCCGCCGTCGCCGGGCTGTTCGGGCTGATGTCGCTCCTGGGCCGCCTCGCCATCGCCCCCTGGGCCGACCGGGTCAGGCGCCGGGCGGTGACGGCGACGCTGATCGGGATGCAGCTCGCCGGCCTGGCCGTGCTGGCCGCCGCGGGGGCGACTGTGGCTGGCGCGCTGCTTTATGTCGCGCTGTTCGGGGCCGGCTCGGGCGTGCTGACGATCATGCGGGCGGCGCTGCTGGCCGAGCACTACGGCCCCGCCAACTACGGCACGATCAACGGGGCGCAGAACCTTGCCCTCACGGGCGCCCGCACCGTCGCCCCCGTCGGCGCGGGGCTGCTCGCCGCCCTCCTCGGCGGCTACGGGCCGCTGCTCTGGGGGCTCGTGGGGCTCCTCGCCCTGGGCGGCGGGGCGGTTGTGGCAGCCAGCGACCAGCCCCGCCGCCCGGCGCCGGCGCCCGCCGACTGAGCCGCGCGGCCGCGCGCCGGACCCTCCGCCGCAGGGGCCGGCATGGTATACTCCCCCTACTCGCTTCGCCGACCGCGCATTGCGTTGCCCGGCCCCACGCTCTGTGCCGCTCGCTCCACGAACCGCCTGCCCGCATACGAACGGTAGCCCCTGCCTATGGACGGCGACACCAGCAGGCCCTGCCTCCCGGAGACGCGGGAGGCGGCTTCCCCGATTGGCCGCGCGACCCTCGACCGCGACCTGCGCTTCGTCGAAGTCAGCCCCGCGCTCGCGCTGCTGGACGGGGTGCCCGTGGCCGAGCACCTCGGTCGCGCCCTCGCCGAGGTGCTGCCCGCCCACGCGCCGGCGCTCGAGCCGCCCCTGCGCCAGGTGGTGTGGACAGGGGCGCCGGCCGAGCAGGTGCCCCTGTCCTTTGGGCCGCCGGCCTCCCCCGCGTCCGGCGCCGGCTGGCTCGCCGACGCCTTCCCCGTCCGCGCCGGCGCGGGGGCTGTGCTCGGCGTCGAGCTGGTCGTGTACCCGCGCGAGGGCCCGCGGCCCGTCCCGCCCGGGCCGCCCCATCTCGGGCGACCCTACGAGCAGACCCTGTTTGACCAGGCCCCGATCGGCGTGCTGATCGCCGACACGGCCGGCCGGCTGCTCGACGCCAACCCCGCCTTCTGCCAGCTCACCGGCTATACCTGCGACGAGCTGCTGCGCATGTCCCCCGACGACCTCACCCACCCCGATGACCTCGCCGCCGACCAGACGCTCGCGGCGCGGGTCCTCGACGGCCAGCAGCCGACCTCTGCGAGCGTGAAGCGCTACCGCCGCAAGGACGGCCAGGTGATCTGGGTGCAGATCACCCGCAGCTTCGTGCGCGACGACGCCGGCAACACCAGGTTCGGGCTGGCCTTCGTCGAGGATATCACCGAGCGGACCAGGGCCGTCGAGGCGCTGCGGCGCTCCGAGGCGACCTTCGCCGCCGCCTTCAACAACGGGCCCGTGATCCTGAGCATCACCCGCCTCGCCGACGGGCGCATCGTCGAGGTCAACGAGCGCTTCCTCACCGCCACCGGCTACAGCCGCGACGAGGTGATCGGCCGCACGCCCCTCGAGCTCGGCCTGTGGGTGAGGCCCCAGCAGCGCGACGATGGGCTCCAGCACCTCCGTCAGGGCTTCGCCCTGCGCGAGGGCGAGGCCGACTTCCGCATGAAGGACGGGAGCGTGCGCACCTGCCTGCTCTTCGCGACCGTGCTCGATGTGAACGGGGAGCGCAGCGTGCTGACCGCCCTGACCGACATCACCGAGCGGCGCCGGGCCGAGGCCGAGCGCGCCCGGCTGGCCGAGGAGAATGCCCGCCTCTTCGCCGACGAGCAGCGCGCCCGCGCCGAGGCCGAGGCGGCGGTGCGGCTGCGGGACGAATTCCTGTCCGTGGCCTCCCACGAGCTCAAGACGCCCCTGACGGCCCTGCTCGGCAACGCGCAGATCCTCCAGCGCCGGGCCGCCCGCGAGGGGTTGCTCGCGGAGCGCGACCGCCGGTCCCTGGACGCGATCGTCGAGCAGATCCAGCGCCTGAGCCTGATGATGGCCGAGCTGCTCGATGTGACCCAGATCGCGGCCCGCCGCATCGCCCTCGAGCGCCGCCCCCTCGACCTCGCCGAGCTGGCGCGCAGGGTCGTCGAGGAGCTGCGGCCGACGCTGGTGGCCCACCCCCTGGTCCTGGAGCTGCCCGCCACGCCCGCCCACCTCGTTGGCGACGAGCTGCGCCTGGCCCAGGTGATGACCAACCTGTTGCAGAACGCGGCGAAGTACAGCCCCCCGGGCCGCCAGGTGATGCTCCGGGTCGCCACAGACCCGCACGAGGTGCGGCTCGCCGTCGCCGACCAGGGGATCGGCATCCCCCAGGCCGCCCTGCCCCGGCTCTTCGAGCGCTACTACCGGGCGCCCAACGCGGGCGAGGCCGGGATCGCCGGCATGGGGATCGGGCTGTACGTGGTCAGGGAGATTGTCGAGCTCCACGGCGGTCTGGTCAGCGTCGTCAGCGTCGAGGGGCAGGGTAGCACCTTCACGGTGACCCTGCCGCGCTCGCCCGAGGGCTGACGAGAACAGCCGCTGAAGCCCTGACCAGAAGCGGCGCGCAGGAGGCCACGGCCGGGCGCCCCTCCCGGCGGCCCGCTCGACCGTGAGCCTCCCGCCCAGCGCTTCCGTCAGCCTGGCGCGGAACCTCGGGCCACCCTACGCGTCAGCGCGGAGCGCAATCGCCGCCTCCTCGAGCAGGTCGTAGGCGTCCTGCATGCCGGCCTCCATGCCCGAGTTGATGTGGGCGTCGCGGTGCTCGGGGCGCTGGTGCTCGACCAGCACGGTCATGGTCGTGCGCCCAGCGTGCTCCGTCAGGGTCATCGTGTTCACCGAGTAGGCGTCGGGCTCGGGGAAGCCCTCGAAGACCTCGGTGTTCACGATGCGCTCGTTGGGGACGATCTCGCGGTACTCGCCGTGGAAGCCGACCTCGAAGCCCTCGTCCGTGACCATCACCCAGCGCCAGCGCCCGCCGACCCGCAGGTCAACCTCGGCCACGGTCACGGCGCCCCGCTTCGCCGACCACCAGCGCTTGATCAGCTCGGGCGTGGTGCAGGCCCTGTAGATCAGGTGGGCCGGGGCATTGAACTCGCGGGTGATCAGGATCTGCGTGTCCGAGGGGAGCGTCACCACCGCCGTGCCCTTACTCGCCGCTGCCACCATCGCCGTCCTCCTTGTCTTTCAGCTCTTCCAGAAGCTCGTCCAGGGCGTCGTAGCGCTCGTTCCAGGTCCGCTCGTAGGCCGCGACCCAGTCGTGGATGGGCTTCAGCCCACGGCCGTTGAGCCGGTAGAGCCGCTGCCGGCCTTCGTCGCGGACCTCCACCAGGCCCACCTCCCGCAGCACGCGCAGGTGCTTGGACACGAGCGGCTGGGCCAGGCCGAGCAGGGCGACCAGGTCGTTCACCGAGCGCTCGCCGCCGGCCAGCAGGTCGAGGATCTGCCGCCGCCGCGGCTCCGCCACCGCGTTGAACGCATCGGTTGTGGTCGCCGCTCGTGCCATAGAGCTATTATATACCTATATGGGAATATTTCAAGAGGCAATCCTGGCCTCGGTCACATTGCTCACTGGCCGTCGGGCAGACGGACCCTGCTGGCGCCGCAGTTCCAGCAGTCGGTGAACTGGGGCTCGAGGTACTCGCCGCAGCCGGGGCAGCGCCAGAGGGTGGCGCCCGCCTCGGCCGACTGGCTTTGCAGAAACTCCTCGACCAGAGCCTCGGCCCGCTCGACCGCCTCGTCGGCCACCCAGACCGAGCTGTAGGTCTCGGTGGTGGGCAGCGCCCCGAGCAGGCCGCCTAGCTCGCCACCCTGCACGATCCCCTTCACCCCGGCCTGCTCGAGGTAGCCCTGGACCAGGTGGGCCTGGGCCGGCGACGGGCTGCTGTAGACACGCTTCATAGTGACGCTCCTCGTCTTGATGGTGACGGCTTGCCTCGGCGACGCGCGGCTGTCGGGCTATGCACGTGGCCACGGGGCGCTCGCGCACGGGCGCCCCTCCCATTATAGACGCGCAGGAGAGACGGCTCCGCCGGCGCGCCGCCGGGCCGCCGCATAGTGCGGTCCAAGATGAACTTTTTGACAGGCACTTTAGTAGTGAAGTTCATACCCGTATAAAGGGGGAGATGTTATTATCATCCCTCAGACACAGCCACTGTCACCTGGGCCAAACTGGCACCGCTCCGGGATGCGGAGGAACAGCCGTTCACCGCGTCTTCCAGGCTGTCCGGGCAGGTAGCGTTATGGCAAGGTTTGACCCACATACCAGGCGCATCCCACTGCGCCTCGCTCAGGGGCGTGCCAGGGCCCAGGTACAGCCCGAGCTCACCGCAGACCCCGAGCTGCACACCGACGGCGTCCCCTGGGTCTACGCCGAGCTTTTGGCACCCGCCCACCGCCCCATGGCGTTTGTCCTGCGCCTGCACAACACCGCCGGCATCCCGGTGATCGACGGGCGGGGCGAGGTCGCGGCCGGCGAGACGCGGGTGGCCTTCCGGGCGCTGCGCGCCCTGGGGATCGAGGCTTACGCCCACGCCCGCGAGGAGCAGCGGCTTGAGGTCGCCCGGCGCGTCTGGTCGCGCTGCGCGTATGGCACCATCGAGCCCCTGTAGCCAACCGTCGTCCATCACCGGGAACCACACTATGCTCAAGCAGTTGCTACGGACGCCGCTCTACAACCTCGCGCGCAGCACGGGGCTGATCAAGCCGCTGCCGATGAACCTGACCTTCAGCGTCAGCTACCGCTGCAACTCGCGCTGCAAGACCTGCAACGTGTGGCGGAAGCGCGTCAAGGACTTCTCGCTGGAGGAGTACGAGGCCACCTTCCGCCGGCTCGGCCGCTCGCCCTACTGGCTCACCTTCAGCGGCGGCGAGCCGTTCCTGCGCCCCGACCTGATTGACATCGTCGTCGCGGCCTACAGGCACTGCCGGCCCGGCATCATCAACATCCCGACCAACGGCCTGCTCACCGAGCGCGTGGTCGCCGGCGTGGAGCGGCTGGCGCGCGAGGCGCCGCGCTCGTCAATCGTGATCAACCTGTCGCTCGACGGGGTCGGCGCGCAGCACGACGAGCTGCGCGGCGTGCCCGGCAACTATGCAAAGCTGATCGAGACCTACAACGGCCTGCGCGCGATCGCGGCAAAAAACCTGACCGTCGGCATGCACACCGTGGTCTCGCAGCACAACGTGGACGCCTTCCCCGCGATCCGCGAGCACATCCGGCGCGAGCTCCGCCCCGACTCGTTCATCACCGAGCTGGCCGAGGAGCGTGTCGAGCTCGACACGATCGGGCTCGACATCACGCCCCCGGCCGAGAAGTACGACGCGATCGTCGGGCAGCTCGTCGCCGACATTGACGCCGAGCCGGCCGAGGGCGTCGCCGAGATCGCCCAGGCCTTCCGCCGCCACTACTACCAGATCGCGCGGCGGACCCTCCACGAGCAGCGCCAGGTGCTGCCCTGCTACGCCGGCGTCGCCTCGGCCCACATCGCGCCCAACGGCGACGTCTGGGCCTGCTGCATCCGTGCCGAGCCGATGGGCAATTTGCGCGACGTCAACTTCGACCTGCGTAAGATCTGGGGCGGGAAGCGGGCCGACCAGCTGCGCGGGAGCATCAAGCGCAAGGAGTGTCACTGCCCCCTGGCCAACGCGGCGTACAGCTCGATGCTCTGCGACACCCCGAGCCTGTTTCAGGTCGGCCTGAACCTCGTCGGGAAGCGGATCCAGCGCCTGCGAGCGGAAGCGAGGCGACCGTGACGATTCGCTGCACGATCGGCGTGCTCGCCTACAACGAAGAGCGGAACATCGTGCAGGTGCTCAGGTCGCTGGTGGCCCAGCGGCTCTACGCCTGCGAGGTGGACGAGATTCTGGTGATCGCCAGCGGCTGCACCGACCGCACGGTCCCCCTCGCGCAGGAGTTCGCCCGCCAGCACCCTATGGTCCGGGTTGTGGCCGAGGCCGAGCGCGCCGGGAAGGCCGCCGCGATCAACCACCTGATCGCCCTGGCGCGGAGCGAGGTCGTCGTGCTCGTCGGCGCCGACACGCTGCCCGACCCCCTCGCCGTCCAGCACCTGGTGCGCCCGTTCGCTGACCCGACGGTCGGCATGACCGGGGCGCGGGTGATCCCGCTCAACGACCCGCGCACCTTCCTGGGCATGGTCGTGCAGATGCTCTGGCGCGTACACCACATCCTGGCGCAGCGCTGGCCCAAGCTGGGCGAGATGGTCGCCTTCCGCAAGGTGATTGACGCCATCCCCGTCGCCAGCGCGACCGACGAGGTGGCGCTCGAGGCGCTGATCACCGCCCGCGGCTACAGGCTCGTCTACGCGCCCGAGGCGATCGTCTACAACCGCGGCCCGCAGACCTACCACGACTTTCTGCTCCAGCGCCGCCGGATCTTCGCCGGCCACCTGCAGGTGGCCGCCAGGGACAGCTACGTCGCCTCCTCGATGCCGGTCCTCCACCTGGTCTGGCTCGCCTACGCGGGGGTGCGCCGCCGCCCCGACCTGCTGGTCGTCGCGCTGATGGCGACGCTGCTCGAGCTGTTCGCCCGGCTGCTGGGCTGGCTGGACTTCCGCCACGGTCGGCCGCACCATATCTGGCGCCAGGTGCGCAGCACCAAGCAGGTCGCCCAGCCTCGCCAGATGGGCTCGCTGCTGTTCCTGCAGTGCCGCCCGGCCAGCGTGAGCACGCGCCAGCTGCGCCGCGTCCTGCACCGCATCCCCCCCGAGCACGGCAAGCTGCTCTGGTGGGACTACCAGCAGGGCCAGGTGATCTTCCTGCTGCCCGAGGAACAGCTCGCGCCCGAGGCGCTGAGCGCCCGCGTGCGCGCGCTCACCGGCTACCTGCACCGCCTCGGCGCCAGGAGCTCGCCACGCGTGGTCTTCTACCGGACGATCCAGCTCGCCAACCTCTACGACGTGGACGACGCGCAGGCGCCGCGGCCCGAGCTGGCGCCCTCCCCATTATGACCGGCCAGACGTTTATCACCGGCGGAAGCGGCTTCATCGGCCGGCACCTCGCCCTCGCGCTGCGCGCGCGGGGCGTGGCGGTCCGCGTCCTCGTCCGCCCCGCGCGCGACGCCGCCGCCCGTCAGGCCCGGCACGCCCTCGTCAGCGCCGGCGTCGAGCTGGTGGAGGGCTGCGTGACCGACCCGGACGACGTCCGCGCCGCCCTCGGCGAGGCCGACACCGTCTTTCACCTCGCCGGGCAGCTCCTCGTGCCCGGCGTGCCGGACGAGCAGTACGAGCGGCTCCACGTCGGCGGCACCCGGGCCGTGCTCGCGGCCTGCGCGGCGCGCGGCGCCGTCCGGCGCGTCGTCCACTGCAGCACCACCGGCGTCCTCGGCCCGACCGGGCCGGCGCCCGCAGGCGAGGAGGCCCCGCAGCGCCCGAGCACCATCTACGAGCGCACCAAGGCCGCCGGCGAGGCCCTCGCCCTTGAGAGCGCCCGCCGCGAGGGGCTGCCCCTCGTCGTCGCGCGGCCGGCCCTCGTCTACGGGCCGGGCGACCTGCACCTGCTGGGCTGGTTCCGGGCGATCAAGGCGGGTCTCTACAGGGTCGTCGGGCGCGGCGAGAATCTGCTCCACCCCGTCTTCATCGCCGACCTTGTTGACGGGCTGGTCCGCTGCGCCCTCGCGCCCGTCCCCGGGCCGCGGGCTTACAACCTGGTGGGGGAGCGCCCGCTGCCGATCCGCGAGCTGGCCGCGGCGATCGCCGCGGCCCTCGGCGTCCGCCTGCCCGCCACGCGCCTGCCGCTCTGGCTGGCCCGCGCCGCCGCCGTCGCCCTGGAGACCATCCCGGGCGTGCCGCCCGCGCGGCTCCCGCTCACGCGCAGCCGGATCGCGTTCATGACCGAGAGCCGCGCCTACAGTGGCGAGCGCGCCCGCGACGAGCTCGGGTTCGTCCCCCAGGTCGCCCTGAGCGACGGGCTCGCGCGCACGGTGGCCTGGTATCGCCAGGAGGGGCTCCTATGAGCGGCGTCGCCTGCTCGGTGATCGTCCCGTCGTACCGCTCGGCGTCCACCATCGGGGCCTGCCTGGGCGCCCTGCTGCGCCAGGAGTTCCCGCTCCCCTACGAGGTGATCGTCGTGGACAGCTCGCCCGACGAGACGCCGGACATCGTCACCCGGGCGTTCCCCGAGGTCCGCCTGATCCGCCGCGATCGACAGACCGACCCGGCCCTGGCGCGCAACCTCGGCGCCGAGCACGCCCGGGGCGAGGTGCTGGCCTTTATCGACTCGGACTGCGTCGCCCCGCCCGACTGGCTGGGCCGCCTGCACCGCGCCGTCACGGCCGGCTACGACGGAGTGGGCGGCGCGATCGGCAACGCCAACGGGGAGTCGCTGGTGAGCTGGGCGGGCTACATCTGCGAGTTCCGCGAGTTCCTGCCAGGGGGCCCGCCCCGCGAGACGGACAACCTGACCCTGGGCAACAGCGCCTACAGGCGCAGCGTCTTCGCGGCCGCCGGCGGCTTCCCGACCGGCTGCTTCCCGCAGGAGGACCAGGTCTTCCACGAGACGCTGAGGCAGGCCGGCGCGCGCCTCCTGCTCGACCCGCAGATCGTGGTAGCCCACAACCACCGCACCGACTCCGGCGCCTTCCTCAAGCACCAGCGCCACATCGGGCGGGCGAACGCCCTCGTCATCCGGCGGCTCGGCCTGCCAGGGGCCGCCCTCACGCGCGACCCCTGGCGCGCCGTCGCGGCCCTGCCGGCCCTCGTCGCGCTGCGCTTCGCCCGCACCCTGCTCGCGTGCCGCGAGGTCGAGTCCGGCCTGGTGCTGCGCAGCCCCAGGCTCGCCTGGCTCTGCTGGCTCGGCATGTGGTGGTGGGGCTGCGGCTTCGTCGAGGGGTCGGCCACCGGGCAGGGGGGCGGCTAGGGCTATGACCACACGCGTCACAACTATCGAGCTCGGCGACCCGCTGCCGACCATCCCGCTGCCCCCCGGGGCGACCGGCCTGCTCGCGCTGCTCCGCCGCGGCGGCCGCCCCGTCGGCCTCGTCTGGCTGCGCGACGTCGCCGGCGAGGTGCGGCCGGCGCAGCTGCGGGCCGCGATCGCCGCCCAGGCCCCCGCCGGGCAGGCCGACCCGGCTCCGCCCGTCGCCCCGGCCGCCGAGGAGCCGCTCTCGATCGTCGTCTGCACCCATGAGCGCCCCGACGACCTCGAGCGCTGCCTGGAGGCCCTCGCGCCGCTGGCCGCCCGCGGCCACGAGCTGATCGTCGTGGACAACGCGCCCCGCGGGGCGCGCACCGCCGAGGTGGCGGCGCGCTTCCCGGCGCGCTACCTGCGCGAGCCCCGCCCCGGCCTCGACCACGCCCGCAACCTCGGCCTCCGCGCCGCCACCCGCCCGATCGTCGCCTACACCGACGACGACGCCGTCCCCGACCCGTGCTGGGCCGCCGCCCTGCAGGCCCCCTTCGGGGACCCCGCCGTCGGCTGCGTGACCGGCCTGGTGCTGCCTCTGGAGCTGGAGACACCCGCCCAGGAGCAGTTCGAGGTCTACTGCGCCCACCGCCGAGACTTCCAGGCGCGGGTGCTGGCGGCGCCGGCGACGCCCCCCGCCGCCGGCGGGGTGGCCGGGATGGGCGCGAATATGGCCTTCCGGCGCGAGCTGCTGCTGCGCCTCGGCGGCTTCGACCCGCGGCTCGACGGCGGACGGGCCACGCGCTCGGGCGGCGACACCGACATGTTCGCGCGGGTCCTCGAGGCCGGCGCCCGGATCGTCTACACGCCCGACGCCCTCGTCTGGCACCGCCACCGGCGCACCGACGCCGAGCTGCGCTCGTGCATCTACGGCTACGGGGTGGGGCTGTACAGCTTCCTCACCAAGCGCCTCGTCGAGGGCCGCGACGCGCAGGCCCTCGTGATCGGCGCCCGCTGGCTGGTCGGCCCCGTCGTCAAGGGGCTGTGGCGCCGGCTGCGCGGTCGCGCGGCCGTCCCGGCGAGCCTGCTGCTCCTCGAGCTGGCGGGGGCGTTCGAGGGGCCCCTGGCCTACGCCCGCGAGAGCTGGGCGGCGCGCTCGGGGGGTGGGCTATGACCACTGCCCACCCGCAGACCCGCCGTGTCCAGGGCCACCATGCGCGGGCGGCCGAGCCCGTCGGCGTGCGCAGCGTGGAGCTGACGCAGCCGCTGCGCGACCTCGCCGATGTGACGGCGTTCGCGCGGGTGCGCGTCTACGCGATGCGCGACGACGTGCCGCTCGGCTACGTGGAGATCGCCAACGCCTACGGGCCGATTGACGCCGCGGGGCTGCGCGCGGCGCTCGAGCGCGAGCCGCAGCTCCTGGCCGCCCCCGCGCCCCCCGCCGAGGCCCTGCCCGCCCAGGTGCCGGTGTCCGTGATCGTGGCGACCCTGGACCGCCCCGAGGGGCTGCGCGACTGCCTGCGCCTCCTGCTGGCCCAGCGCTCCCCGCGGCGGATCGAGATCGTCGTGGTGGACAACCACCCCGCCTCGGGGCGCACCGCCCCGGTGGTCGCGGAGTTCCCGGGCGTGGTGCTGGTGTCGGAGCCCAGGCGCGGCCTGGCCTACGCCCGCAACGCGGGGTTCGCCGCCGCGAGCGGGCAGATCCTGCTCACCACCGACGACGACGTGACGGTCCCCGCCGGCTGGGTCGAGCGGCTCGTCGCGCCCTTCGCCGACGCGCGGGTAATGGCGACGACCGGCAACGTGCTCCCGGCGCAGCTCGCCACGCCCGCCCAGCAGCTCTTCGAGGTCTACGGGGGGCTGGGGCGCGGGTTCGAGCGCCGCGTGGCCGACCCGGCCTGGTTTCGCGGCTTTCGCAGCGCCGTGCCCACATGGCGCCTCGGCGCGACGGCCAACGCCGCGTTTCGCGCGTCCGCCCTCGCCGACGTCCGGGTCGGCTTGATGGATGAGGCCCTGGGGCCGGGGATGCCCTCGGGCGTCGGCGAGGACACCTACCTGTTCTACCGCATCCTGCGCGCGGGCCACACGCTCGTGTACGAGCCCGCCGCCTACGTGTGGCACACCCACCGCGCGACGATGCCCCAGCTGCGCCGCCAGCTCCTCGCCTACAGCACCGGCCACGTCGCCTACCACCTGACCACGCTGCTGCGCGACGGCGACCGGCGGGCGCTGCGGCAGCTGCTCATGGAGCTGCCCCGCGCCTACGCCTGGCGCGCCCGCGAGGCGCTGCGGGCCCGCCCCAGCTACCCGCTCTCGCTGCTGGCCCTGGAGCTGGCGGGCAGCCTCGCGGGGCCGTGGGCGCTGTGGCGCTCGCGCCGCCGCGTCCGCCAGGAGGGGCGCAGCGCGCCGATGATGAAAGGAGGCCCGGCGTGACCAGGTCGCTCCAAAGCCACCCCGCGGTGGGCCCAGACCGGCCCCGGCGCGTGATCGAGCCCGCGACTCGGGGGTTCGGCGCCTACCTGGCCGAGCTGTGGCTCTACCGCGAGCTGATCTTCTTCCTCGTGTGGCGCGACGTCAAGGTGCGCTACAAGCAGACGGCCCTGGGCGTGATCTGGGTGGTGATGCAGCCGCTCCTCTCGACGATCATCTTCAGCGTCGCCCTGGGCGCCCTCGCCGACATCCCGTCCGACGGCGTGCCCTACCCGCTCTTCGTCATGGCGGCGCTGCTGCCCTGGCAGATCTTCTCGCTGTCAATCTCCGACATGTGCCACAGCCTCGTGCAAAACGAGCACCTGATCTCCAAGATCTACTTCCCGCGCCTGATCATCGCCCTCTCGCCCATCTGCGCCCGGCTCTTCGACTTCGCGATCACCGCGCCGGTGCTGGTCGGGCTGCAGATCTTCTATGGCGTGCGGCCCTCGGCGGCGCTGCTGGCCCTGCCCCTGTTCCTGCTGCTCGTGATCCAGGCCGCGGCCGGAGTCGGCCTGTGGCTCGCCACCCTGAACCTGCGCTTCCGCGATGTGGGGTACACCATCCCCTTCCTGACCCAGTTTCTTATGTTCGCCACGCCGGTGGTCTACCCCAGCTCGCTGGTGCCCGAGGCGTGGCGCACCCTCTACGCGCTGAACCCCATGGTCGGCGTGGTTGACGGGTTCCGCTGGTCGCTGCTCGGCACGGGGGAGCCCCCGCTCATGTCCACCCTGCTCTCAGCGCTGGTAGGGGGGACGGTCCTGCTCAGCGCCCTCTTGTACTTCCGCCAGGTCGAAGCGACCTTTGCAGATATAGTGTAGGCCCATGGGCGATATCGCAGTTCGAGTCACGGGCGTCAGCAAGCAGTATCACCTCGGGCAGCTCGCGGGCTGGGACGGCCTCGGCGAGACCCTGGCCGGCGTCGCGCGCGACCCCGCCGTGCTCCTGCGCGCGCTGCTCGGCAAGGGCGCGCACGACAAGCCGACGATCTGGTCGCTGCGCGATGTGTCGTTCGACGTGCGCCACGGCGAGGTGGTCGGCATTATCGGGCGCAACGGCGCCGGCAAGAGCACGCTGCTCAAGATCCTCTCGGGGATCACCGCGCCCACCAGGGGCCGGGTCGAGCTCTACGGTCGCGTGGGGAGCCTGCTCGAGGTGGGCACCGGCTTCCACCCCGAGCTGACGGGGCGCGAGAATATCTACCTGAGCGGGGCCATCCTGGGCATGCGCCGGGCCGAGATCCGGCGCAAGTTCGACGAGATTGTCGCCTTCGCCGAGATCAGCGCCTTCCTCGACACGCCCGTCAAGCGCTACTCCAGCGGCATGCACGTGCGCCTGGCCTTCGCCGTGGCCGCCCATCTGGAGCCCGAGATCCTGATCGTGGACGAGGTGCTCGCCGTCGGCGACGCGGCGTTCCAGAAGAAGTGCCTGGCCAAGATGGAGGGCGTCAGCCAGGAGGGGCGCACGGTGCTGTTCGTGTCGCACAGCATGGCGGCGATCACCCGGCTATGCCCGCGCGCCCTGCTGCTCCACGGCGGTCGCCTGATCGAGGACGCGCCGTCCTCCCAGGTGATCGGCTCGTACCTCAGCTCGGGCGCGGTCACCCCCGGCGAGCAGACCTGGGAGGACCCGCGCACGGCTCCCCAGGGCGAGGTCGCCCGCCTGCGGGCCGTGCGGGTGCGCGCCGAGGACGGACGGGTGATTGACAGCGTTGATATCCGCCAGCCCCTCCGCGTCGAGCTGGAGTTCGACGTGCTGAAGGATGGCTACCTCCTGATGCCGAGCTTCCAGTTCTTCACCCACGACGGGGTGCACGCCTTCTCGGCCCACGACATTGACCCCGAGTGGCGCGGACGCAGGCGGCCGCGGGGGTGCTACGTCAGCACGGTGGAGGTCCCCGGCAACCTGTTCAGCGAGGGGACGATGTTCGTCAACGTCGGCCTCGAGGTGCTGGAGCCCGCCATCAGGCAGTTTTACGAGCACGACGCCGTGGCGTTCCAGGTGCTCGACAGCCTCGACGGCAACTCGGCGCGCGGGGACTACGTCGGCGAGATGAGCGGGGCGGTCCGGCCGCTGCTGCCGTGGCACACCAGGTTTACGCCGGCGGGGGCCGACCATGCCTGACGAGCCGCGAGCGCCCGCGACGATCGGCCGCCCGCGCCCCTCACCACAGGCCGCGTAGCGCCAGGATGACCACGATGCCCCAGCAACCCACCGTTTCGATCATCACCCCGTTCGCCAACCCCGGCCCCTTCCTGGCCGAGGCGGTGGCGAGCGTGCTCCGCCAGACGCGCGGCGACTGGGAGCTGCTGCTGGTGGACGACGGCTCGACGGACGGGAGCGCCGCCGTCGCGCTCGCGCTCGCGGAGCAGCACCCCGACCGCGTGCGCTACCTCGCCCACGAGGGCGGCGGCAGCCGCGGGAAGAGCGCCGCGCGCAATCGTGGGCTCGCGCACGCCCGGGGCGCGTACATCGCGTTGCTCGACGCCGACGACGTGTTCCACCCGGAGAAGCTGGAGCGGCAGGTTGCCGTCCTCGAGCTGCACCCCGAGGCCGGCATGGTCTATGGGCCGACGCTCTCCTGGCACAGCTGGTCGGGCAGGCCCGAGGACAGCCGCCGCGACCAGCTCGGCAGGCTCGGGGTCGAGCCGGAGCGGCTCTTCGCCCCGCCGGAGCTGCTGACGCGCTTCCTGCGCGATGGCGGGATGGTGCCCTGCACCTGCGGCCTGCTGGCGCGGCGCGGCCTGGTCGAGCAGGTGGGCGGCTTCGACGAGCGCATCCAGGATCTGTACGAAGACCAGGTGCTGATCGCGAAGCTCTGCCTCGCCGCCCCCGTCTACGTCAGCGGCTTCTGCGGGGGCCGCGACCGGCAGCACGAGGGCTCGAGCACGGCCCAGGCCATCAGGGCGGGCCACTACCACCCGCGCCGCCCGAACCGGGCGCGCCGCGCCTTCCTCGCCTGGCTGGCGCGCTACTGTGACGAGCGCGCTGTGCGCGACCCGGCGCTACGGCGCGCGCTGCGACGCGCGCTGCTGCCGTACCGCTTCCCGAGCGCCCATGGCGCCGTAGCGAGCGCGGCCGAGCTCGCGGGGCGCCTGGTCGGGCCGGCGCGGCGGCGCGCCGCCGGCCTCGTCCCCGCCACGGTCCGGCGCGTGTTCGGGGCGCCACCCGCGCCGGGGCGGGTGCGGCTGGGCGACCTGCGCCGGCTCGCGCCGGTCAGCCGCCAGTTCGGCTACGATCGCGGCCAGCCCGTTGACCGCTACTACATCGAGCGCTTCCTCGCCCGCAACGCCGCCGACATCAGGGGCCGCGTGCTCGAGATCGGCGACGACGCCTACACCAGGCAGTTCGGCGGCGACCGCGTGGCCCGCCGCGACGTGCTCCACGTGAGCGCCGATAACCCCCTGGCGACCTTCGTCGGCGACCTGACCAACGCCGACGTGCTGCCCTCCGACAGCTTCGACTGCTTTATCCTGACCCAGACCCTGCACCTGGTCTACGATATCCCCGCGGCGCTGCGCACCGTCTATCGTGTCCTCCGACCCGGCGGGGTGGTGCTCGCCACCGTCCCCGGCATCAGCCAGATCAGCGCCGACCAGTGGGCCGACTACTGGCACTGGGGCCTGACCTCGCTCTCGGCGCGCCGGATGTTCGAGGAGCTGTTCCCCGCCACCCACGTGAGCTGCGAGGCGTTCGGCAATGTGCTCGCCGCGACCGCCTTCCTCTACGGCCTCGCCGCCGAGGAGCTGACGCCGGACGAGCTGGCCCACCGCGACCGGCAGTTCGAGGTCACCATCACGATCCGCGCGCTCAAGCCCCTGGAGCTGCCATGAGACTCCCCGGCCTCGCCGCGATGAGACACGTCGCCGGGCGGGCGCGGCGCCTCTTCGCGCCCGGGGCGCTGATCCTGGTCTACCACCGGGTCGCGGACGTCACCCTCGACCCGTGGTCGCTGGCGGTGTCGCCGGCGCGCTTCGCGGAGCAGATGGAGGTGCTGGCGCGGGTCGCGCGGCCAATGCCGCTCCCCGGCCTGGTCGCGGCGCTGCGCGAGGGCCGCGTCCCGCCCCGCGCGGTCGCGGTCACCTTTGACGACGGCTACCTCGACAACCTCCTGCACGCGTGGCCGGCCCTCGAGCGCCACGAGGTCCCCGCGACAGTCTTCATCGTCACCGGGCAGGTCGGCGGCGACCGGGCGTTCTGGTGGGACGAGCTGGCCGAGCTGCTGCTGCTCCCCGCGGCGCTGCCGCCGCGGCTGGAGCTGCGGATCCGCGGGCGGACGGTCGTGCGGGAGCTGGGGGCGGCGGCGGGGCGCGCCCAGGCCGAGCCGGCGCGCCGGCCGTGGGAGAGCGCCCCGGGCACGCGGGCGGCCCTCCACTACGAGATATGGCAGGAGCTGCTCCCCCTGCCGGACGCCGCCCAGCAGGAGACCCTGGCCGCGCTGCGGGCGTGGGCGGCACAGCCCCAGCGGCCCGCGGCGGCCCGCCCGATGCGCTGGCCCGAGGTGGCGCAGCTTGCGCGCGGCGGTCTGGTCGAGCTTGGAGCCCACACCGTGACGCACCTGTCGCTGACCGATCACGCCCCCGAGGTGCAGGCCGCCGAGATCCGCGAGAGCAAGGCCGAGCTGGAGCGGAGGCTGGGCGCCCCCGTGGCGAGCTTCGCCTACCCCTACGGTCGCCACGACGACCGGACGGCGGCCCTGGTCGAGGCGGCGGGCATCGGCTGCGCGTGTACCGTCGAGGCCAGGACGATCTGGCGGCCCGGCGACTGCCTGCGGCTGCCGCGCTACGAGGCCCTGGACTGGGACGGCGATCAGTTCGCGGCGCGGCTCGAGCGCTGGCTACGCGGGTGAGGTGAGCGGTGGAAGAGCGACCGTCCGTCAGCGCGATCATGATCTTTCTGAATGGCGAGCGCTTCATCGAGGAGGCGATCGAGAGCGTCCTGGCCCAGACCTACACGGGCTGGGAGCTGCTGCTCGTGGACGACGGCTCCACCGACGGCAGCACGGCCCTGGCCCTGGCCTACGCCGCCCGCCACCCCGGGCGGATCCGCTACCTCGAGCACGCCGGCCACCAGAACCTGGGGATGAGCGCGACGCGCAACCTCGGCATCCACCACGCCAGGGGTCGCTACATCGCCTTTCTCGACGCCGACGACGTCTGGCTGCCGCAGAAGCTGGCGCAGCAGGTCGCCGCCCTGGAGGCGCACCCCGAGGCCGGCATGATCTACGCGCCCACCGAGTACTGGTACAGCTGGAGCGGCGACCCCGCCGACCGCGGGCGCGACAGCGTGCCGCCCCTCGGCCTGCCCCGCGACGTCGTCGTCCCCGCGCCGACGCCGCTGCTGCGCTTCCTCCAGAACCGCGCGAAGCCGCCGGGGACATGCAGCGTGCTGCTGCGCCGCGAGGTGGTCGCCGAGGTCGGCGGCTTCGTCGAGGCGTTCCGGGGGATGTTCGAGGACCAGGCCTTCTTCGCCAAGGTCTGCCTGCACGCCCCGATCTACGTGCTCGGCGAGCACTCGGCGCGCTACCGCCAGCACCCCGGCTCCCACTGCCACATCACCGAGCGGGCGAGCGGCTACGAGGCCGCCGAGGAGCGCTACCTGCGCTGGCTGGCCGGCTACGTCGAGCGCTACGCGGGGCGCAAGGGGGAGGAGTGGCGCGAGCTGCGCCGCCTGCTCGGGCCGTACCGGCCGTCCCTCCGGCGCCTGGCGTCGGACGCCCGCCGGGCGGCCGCGCGCGCGCTGCTGCGGGGCCGCCAGTGAGCGGGGGCGAGCTGGACCGGCAGAGGCCGGCGGCCGCGCCGCCGCCGCCGATCAGCGTCGTGGTCTGCACCCGCGACCGGGCGGAGCTGCTCCGCGGCTGCCTCGCCGCTCTGGGGCAGCTGGACTACCCGTGCTACGAGGTGATCGTCGTGGACAACGCCCCGCGCGACGAGGCCACGGCG
>DAOLDO010000027.1:0-18332 GCA_035327325.1 Chloroflexaceae bacterium
GGGGTCGCCCTGACCACCACCCTGCCCGAGCTGACGGTGCGGGCCGAGGAGGAGGGCCTGGCCCTGGCCCTGCGCAACCTGGTCGAGAACGCGATCAAGTTCAGCCGGGCCGTCGCGAGCCCGGCCATCGAGATCGGCGGCGCGGTCGGCGACGGGGAGGCCCTGCTCTGGGTGCGCGACAATGGGGTCGGCTTCGCGATGGCGTACCACGAGCGCATCTTCGAGCTCTTCCAGCGCCTGCACCGGGCCGAGGACTACCCGGGCACCGGCATCGGGCTGGCCATCGTGCGCAAGGCCGTCGAGCGTATGGGCGGCGCGATCTGGGCCGAGAGCGTGCCCGGCTGCGGCGCGAGCTTCTTTCTGCGGCTGCCGCTGGCCAGGGAGGAGGGCCCATGATCCGGCCGATCCTGCTCGTCGAGGACAACCCGATGGACCTGGACCTCACCAGGCGGGCCTTCACGCGGCGGCGCCTCGCCAACCCCCTGCTGGTCGCCCGCGACGGCGCCGAAGCCATCGAGCTGATTGACGGCTGGGCGCCCGAGCAGCCCGCGCCCGCGATCGTGCTGCTCGACCTGAAGCTGCCCAAGGTTGACGGCCTCGACGTGCTGCGCCACCTCAGGGCCCACCCGGGCCTCGGCGCGGTGCCCGTGGTCATCCTCACCACCTCGACCGAGGACCAGGACGTGCAGGCCGCCTACAGGCTCGGCGCCAACTCGTACATCGTCAAGCCCGTGGACTTCGAGAAGTTTATGGCCGTCGTCGCCCAGATTGACCTGTACTGGCTGGTCTTGAACTACCCCCCCAACCCCTGAAGGCGGAGCAGCTATGCGCGTGCTCTATGTGGAAGACAACGCCGTTGACGCCGACCTGGCGCGCCGGGCCTGCGCCCGCGGCAAGGTGCGCGTCGAGCTCGAAGTCGTGGCCACCTGGCACGAGGCGATGGAGCGCCTGGCCGCGCCCCACTACGAACTTGTGCTCACCGATATCAACCTGCCGGACGGCGACGGCATGCGCCTGCTCGACCACATCAGGTCGCGGGGCCTGCCCATCGCCGTGGTCGTGATCACGGGGCTGGACGAGGAGGAGGCGGCCGTGGCCGCCCTCAGGGCCGGCGCCGACGACTTCGTGATCAAGCGCGAGGGCTACCTGGAGCGGCTACCGGCCCTGCTCGGCGACGCCCTCGCCCGCAGCAAGCTGCTGCTCGCCCACCCGCCCGAGCGGGTGCGCGCCCTGGCCCTGGGCCTCGGCCCGGCCGAGCTGGCCCAGATCAGGCGGCACCTCGACCGCTACGCCCCTCACATCACCCTCGACGCCGCGCCCGCCCAGCGGGACCGCCTGGCCGCCCTGGGCGACGGCGAGCCCGCCTACAACGTCGTCCTCGCCGGCGACTACGGCTCGCCCCTGGGCGGCCTCGAGACCCTCAAGCTGGTGCGGCACGGCCTGGGCCTCAGCCTGCCCGTGGTCATCCTGGCCGACCCTGGCCTGGCCGACTTCGCCCTGCAGGCGATCAGGCTCGGCGCGGCCGAGTACCTGGTGCGCCACGCCGGCTACCTCGCCCACCTGCCGGCCATCCTCGAGAAGTGCTACGGCGAGGCCCGCCGCGAGCGCCTGGTGCTCGAGCTGCGCACCGCCAACGCCAGCCTCGAGCTCGCCTACGACAGCACCCTGGACGGCTGGGCCCGCGCCCTCGAGCTGCGCGACCACGAGACTGAGGGCCACTCGCGCCGCGTGACCGACCTGACCCTGCGCATGGCCGAGGCCGCGGGCCTCGGCCCGGCCGAGCTGCCCCACGTCAGGCGTGGCGCCCTGCTCCACGACATCGGCAAGATGGGCGTCCCCGACAGCATCCTGCGCAAGCCCGGGCCGCTCACCGCCGACGAGTGGGCCCTGATGCGCATGCACCCCACCTTCGCCTACGAGCTGCTCAGCCCGATCCCATTCTTGGCGCCCGCCCTGGCCATCCCCTGGTGCCACCACGAGCGCTGGGACGGCGCGGGCTACCCGCGCGGCCTGGCCGGCGAGGCCATCCCGCTCCAGGCCCGCCTCTTCGCCGTCGTTGACGTGTGGGACGCCGTGACCAGCCCGCGGCCCTACAGGCCCGCCCTCGCCCAGGCCGACGCCATGGCGATCGTCACCGGCGGCGCCGGAAGCCAGTTCGACCCCCACGCCGTCGAGCTGTTTCTGCGCCTCAGGCCCTGGGAGGACGGGGAGCTCTAGCGCTTCCTGAAGAGAAACACGTACTCGTGGCGGAAGACGTAGAAGCCGCCCACGAGGGCGCGGTAACGCCACAGCTCCTTCTGGTTGCGCTTGCCGGCGGTGCCGTTGATGTCCTTGACCACGATGCTCTTGAGCAGGAAGCCCTGGGCCTGGACCAGCTGCATGGCCTGGAAGCCCAGGGGCACCCACTCGCCGCGGCTGTACTTGTCGCCGATCACCAGGGCCAGGTAGCGCCCGCGGTCGAGGGCCGCCGCGACGTTGGCGACCACCCGGCCAAGGCCGGCGAGGAAGCTCTCGACCGAGGCCGCGTTCGAGAGGTCGCGCGGGTCGTCGCTGAAGCGGATAATGTCGTGGTAGGGCGGGTGCAGCAGGGCGAGCTGGGCCGAGGCGGCGCCCTGCTCGGCCAGCAGAGCGCGGAAGTCGGTCTCGGCGCTGTCGCCCGCCACCACCCGGCTGACCGCGCCGTGGCGGCTGGGCTCGCCGACCGCCAGGGCCCGGGCCCGCTCGGCCACGGCCGGCTGCAGCTCGACCCCGAGCACGTTGCGCCCGAGGCGCCGTCCCTCGATCAGGGTTGTGCCCGAGCCGACGAAGGGGTCGAGCACCCAGTCCCCCCTGCGGGTGTAGCGCCGCAGCAGCTGGTTGGGGATCTGGGGCACGAAGTTGCCCCAGTAGTCGGCGCTGTGGGCCCCGCTGTTGTCGCGGCGCTCGATCAGCCACAGGCTGTCGGTGAGGATGTCGTCGTAGGCTTTCCAGCGGTTCAGATCAATCTCGTTGATCGCCGCCGTGCGCTCGCCCCTGGCCGCCTTGCTCAGGCGCCCGGCGTAGTAGCGGGCCCGCTCAAGGGTCAGGGCCGCGCCGATCTGCTCCAGCTCGGCCAGCAGCAGCCCCTCGGGGAAGACCACGGCGTCGTCCGCCGGGGCCGCCCAGAGGGCCCCGCCCGGGGATACGTTGGCCCGCAGCACGGCCAGCCCGGCCCGCAGCCCGTCCAGGTTGGCGCTGGCGGCGAGGGTGCCCAGGGCCTCGATCAGGGCGGCGCGCCGCAGGCGCAGGGGCGGCCCCGCGCCGTGCTCGGCGCCGTCGGGGCCCGCCGGTGAGGGCGGCTCAGCAATCGCCATCGGTGGAAGCTCCTCGGCTGGGGCGAACACCGACGCTATTGTAACACAGGGCTCGTTTTCATGCCATAGGCAAGGCATGGAGCCTCGCATGGTGTAAAAGCATGTGTAAGGGCCGCCGGCGGCGCTCTCCGGGCGGACTCCTACGCCTCGCCGCGGCCCGCGGGGCTGAGCCAGCTGGTGTTGATCGCCGCGAGCTGCCCCGGGTCGGGGCCCGCCAGCAGCTCGACCGCCACGAGCCACTTGACCCAGACGAAGCCGCGCTCGCCGGGCGCCACCAGGCGCGCCGGGGCGCCGTGGCCGTGGGCCAGGGGCTCGCCGCCGACGCGGGTCGCCACCAGGGCGGCGCGGGCCTGCTCGACGGGCAGGCTCCAGCGGTAGCCCGTGACCGATACGAAGCGCACCCAGCGGGCCGCCGGGTCGGCGCCCGCCCGGTCGAGCAGCGCGCCCACCGTCGCCCCCGCCCAGCCCTGGGTCGTGTAGAAGCCGCCCGTGCAGTCCAGGGTGGCCTCGAGGGCGTGGCCAAGGTCGAGGGCCGCCAGGTCGAGCTCGAGGGGCCGCGCCACCAGCCCGCCGACGCGCAGCCGCCAGGCCGCCGTATCGAGGAGGCGCGGTCGGTCGGCCACCCAGCTGACCACGGGGAAGCCGTTGCCGGTGTGGTGGGCCCAGGCCCGCGAGCCGGTGAAGCGCCGCCGGGCGCCGGCCAGGCCGAGGGCGCCGGTCAGCGCCTCCTTCGCCGGCCTGAGCAGCGCCCCGCCGGCGAGCACCAGGGCCAGGGCGAGGGCCTGGCGCCGCCCCGCCAGGTCGGGCCGGCGCAGGGGCCGGGCCCGGGCGAGCATATGGGCCGAGGCCGCGGCCACCAGGGCGAAGCCGAGCAGGATGTGCCAGTTGAGCAGGTTGTAGCCGAGGAAGAACAGAGCCCCGCCTGCCGTCCAGCCGACGCCCGTAGCGAGCACGGCCAGGACGAGCAGCGTGGCGGCCAGCCCGGGCCAGGCCCGCCGTTCGCGGGCGCGCAGCCGCGGCCAGACCCGGCGCAGCTTGGGCCCGAGCAACAGGGCGAGCATGAGGCCGGCGCCGGCGTGCAGCCCGACCACCCAGGCCTGGTCAGGCCGCCCGGCCGTCAGGCTCCACAGGCCCGTGCCGAACGAGGCCGCCAGGGCGAGGGCCAGGGCCCAGTCCACAGCCCGCGGACGCACTACTTCCCCCCGGCGCTTGGCAGCAGCAGGCGCAGGGCCTCGTTGATCACCGGGTCGTCGGCCTCGCTGAAGCGGGTCCAGTCCTCGACGACGGCGATGTCGGGCTGCACGCCCACGCCCTCGAGGCTGGCGCCGCCTGCCAGCTCGAAGCCCTCCTGAGCGACCCAGAGGCGGGCCCCGCCCGTCAGCTCGTAGGAGTAGATCGTCTCGGTGTTGCCGGCGGAGGGGGCGCCCACCACCACGGCGCCCGCCTGGCCCTGGAGCACGGCGGCGATCAGCTCGGCGTACGAGGCGGTGCCGCCGTCAATCAGCACCACCAGAGGCACGCCGCGCAGGCTGGGCGTGGCCCCAGGCGCGATCGCCAGGGGCAGGTCGCCCTTGCGGCTGGTGAAGCTGCCGACCTCGCCGCTGACGAAGTGGCCGAGGATGCCTGTGAGCACGCTGCGCCACCCGCCCGGGTTGCTGCGCAGGTCGAGGATCAGGCCCTGGAGCGGGCGCGGCGCCGCCACCTCGGCGAGGGCCGCGCGCACCTGCTGGTCCATATCGCTCACCCAGAGCGTGGTCACGGCGAGGTAGCCGATATCGCCGGGCAGGCGACGGGCCACGGGCATGATCCGCCCCTCGACGCGGCGGCGCGTGATCACCACGTCGCGCACCTCGTCGCCGGGGCGCACCACGGTCAGGCGCACCTGGCTGCCCTCGGGGCCCTGGATCTCGGAGCCGGCGTAGTGGCGGCCGTCAATCGAGACGATCCGGTCGCGGGGCTGCAGGCCGGCCCGGTCGGCGGGGCTGTCGGGGAAGACGTGCTGGATCAGCAGGCCGTCGCGCAGGGGCAGCACGACCACGCCGATGCCCACCTGCTCCTCGACGCCGCTGCTCAGGGCGTCCTGGCGCTGGGCGGCCTGGGGCGGCAAGAAGCGCGAGTGGTCGTCGCCGAGGCGCCCGACCATGGCGCCCACCAGCTCGTAGAAGCCCTCGTCCGTGGCCGCCTGGGCGGCCCGCGGCTCGAACTCCTCGCGCAGGGCGGCCCAGTCGGCCCCGCCGAAGTCGGGGTAGAGGTAGTGCTCGTTGATCGTCGTCCAGACCTCGTTGAAGATCTGGCGGCGCAGCTCGGGGCCGAGGGGGGGCGCGGTGGGCGGCGGCGCTGGCGTCGGGGCCTGCGACGGCGCTGGCGTCGGGGCCTGCGACAGCCCTGGCGACGGCGCGGGCGGCGCGGTCGCCGGCGGGGGCGGGATGGCCGTCACGGCGGCGACCACGGCCACGGGCGTGCCCGTGGGCTGGGCCGGGGCCGCGGGGGGCGGCGCGGCGCACGCCGAGGCGAGGCCGGCGAGCAGGGCCAGGGCGAGGAGTCGGGCGCGGGTCTGTTGTCGGTTCATTGCGTCGCCCACCCCATCGTCCTACTCGGTCGCGAAGGCCGCCGCCAGCACCCGGCCCGCCAGCTCGGCGCCTACGCTGCTGCCCTCCCCGCCGCCCTCGACCATCACGGCCACCGCATAGCGGGGCGCGTCGAGGGGCGCCACGGCGAGGAACCAGGCGTGGGGCGTCGCCCCGGGCACGTGCTCGGCCGTGCCCGACTTGCCGCCCACGAGCACCCCGGGGGGCGTGAAGTCGTCCACGCTGCGGCCGAAGCCGTACTGGGCCACCGCCGCCATGTTGGCCCGCATCGTCTGGGCCGTCTCGCGCGCCATCGTCGTGCGGATCGCCCGCGGGTTGTGGGCGCGGATCACGCCCCCGTCGGGGCGCGTCACCTGCTGCACCAGGTAGGGCTGCATCATCACGCCGTCGTTGGCCACCGCCGCTGCCACCATGGCCATCTGCAGCGGCGTCACCAGGAGCTGACCCTGGCCATAGCCCGTGTCGGCGAGGGCCCGCGGGAAGTTCAGGAAGCCCGGATCAACGTAGAGCAGGCTCTGGGCGGTGTACAGGTCGGTCAGCTCGCCGTAGGTCGTGGTGGCCCGCTGGGGGATCATGATGTCGAAGCGGCGGGCGGTCTCGATCATCAGGTCAACGCCCAGGCGGTTCGCGTACTGGGCGAAGGCCGTGTTGCACGAGTAGGCGTAGACCCGCTCGAGGTTCGACGGGTCGCCCGTGAGCGAGGCCAGGCCGTCCACCGCGTTGACCACGGGGGGCGCGCCCTCCTGGGGCGTGTAGGTCTGCGGGCAGGTGATCGCGTCGGGCTGGCCGGCGCCGGGGTGCTCCAGGGCGCCGATGGCCGTCACCGTCTTGTAGACCGACCCGGGCGGGTAGAGGCCCTGGGCCGGCCGGTTCAGCAGGGGCTGGCCCGCCCCGTCGGCCACCAGCCGGTCCCAGTACTGGCTGACGCGCAGGTTCTCGGCCTCCCAGCTCTCGGCGCCTGGGTTGAAGCTGAGCTGCCCCGGGTCGAAGCCGGGCGCGCTGGCCATGGCGAGGATAGCGCCTGTGCGCGGGTCGAGCACGACCACCGAGCCGGTGCGCCCGCCGAGGGCGGCCGCGGCGCGGGCCTGCAGCTCGGCGTTGATCGTGAGGGTCAGGTCGTTGCCGCGGGGGGTGCCGCCGACGAAGCGCTCGCGCAGGCGCTGCCACTCGTTGCCGCGCTGGCCGGTCAGGAACTCGGCGTAGGTGCGCTCGAGGCCGCTCTGGCCGTAGCGCGTGCTGAAGAAGCCGACCAGGTTGCTGAAGGCGGCCGGGTCGTAGCTCGCGGCCAGGGGGTAGACCCGCCGGCCGAAGCCCGCGACCTCCTCGCTGTCCACCAGCACGACGCCGTTGCGGTCGAGCATGCGGCCGCGCAGCACGCGCTGCGAGGCGAGGACGGGGCGCACATTGCTGGTGGTGCTGCCGTCGGCGCCGATGGCGACGTGGTAGTAGATCGCCTCGGCGCGCACCACCTGCTGGCGCAGCAGCTGCAGGCTGAGCAGGCCGAAGCCGACCAGGATGACCGTGCCCACATTGGCCACGGTGCGGGGCAGGCCGCTGGCGCCCCCGGGCGCGCCAAGCAGGGCGGCCAGCCCGATCAGCGGCGCCGCCGCCCACAGGCAGGCCAGCCAGCGCACCTCCGCCTCGACCGGCTGGACGATGCCGTAGGCGATCAGGCCGACGGCCCCGACGATACTCAGCGCCCGCAGCGTCGAACGGGCCTTCATGGGCGGCGACTCTCCAACACGAGCCACCCGACCTGGCGGCCAGGCGGCCCGACTAGCACATCCGTTAGATTATACCCGCCCGAGGGGGGCCGAGCAAGCCGGGAAGTACGGCGCTCAAGGCTCGAGGGGCAGACTCGCCCGCACCGTCACGCCGCCGCCCTCGCTCTCGAAGACGACGAGCTGGCCGTCGAGCTCGGCGAGGCGGTAGCGCACGGCCCGCAGGGCGTGGAGGCCGGGCCGCTCGTAGGTGCCGTCGAGCAGGCCCACGCCGTCGTCGCGCACCACCAGAGTCACTTCGTCGCGCTCGTAGGCCAGAGTGAGCGTGGCATTGTGGGCGCGGGCGTGCTGCTGCACATTGAGCAGGGCCTCGTGGGCGACCCGCAGCAGCACGCTGTGCTGGGCCTGGGTGAGGGGCCGGGGCGAGCCGCTGCAGCTGACCTGCACCTCGAGGTCGCTCTGGCGGGCGGCGGCCGCGCCGAGCTGGTCGAGGCTTGTCGGCAGGCTCTGGCTCTGGGTCGGGTTCAGATCGTAGATCACCCGCCGCGCCGCGTCGGCGCGCTGCTCGGCCGCGGCCCGCAGCAGGACCATCGGGCCGGTCGCCAGGTTCGCCGAGGCCGGGGCCGGGGGCTCGGCGCGATGGCGGTCGGGGGCGCGCGGGCCGGGGCGGGAGCCCGGGGGCGCCTCGTCGGGGCGCCCGACGAGGCCGAGTGCCCCGCCCTCGGTTCGCCCGGCGCCCGCGCCGCTGGCCGGCGCGGAGTGGTGCAGCGCCTGGCCGATGGCGGCCCACAGCCCGGCGAAGGCCAGGGGCGCGAGGGGTCGCCCGGCCAGGGCCAGCCCCGTCAGGCCGACGTCGGGGTTGAGCAGGGTCAGGCCGATCAGGTCGAGGGCGCAGAAGGCGGCCGCCGCGCCCAGGGCGCCGCGCCAGCCGAAGAGCAGGGCCGGCAGCACCAGGGCCGCGAGGGCGTAGGGCATGAAGGGCAGGTAGCCGCTGCCGCTCAGCCAGAGCACGGCCGCGCCGGCCACCAGGTCGAGGGCGAGCAGGGCCGGGCGCTGCCGGGCCAGGCGCACGTAGCTCTGGGCGAGGGCCGTCGCCACCACGGTGATCACGGCGCAGAGCAGCAGCAGGCCGGCGTCGCGCGGCAGCGTCGCCACCGGGCGGCCGGGCAGCGTCAGGGCCAAGGCCGCCGCCGCCCACGCCAACCAGCGGTAGCTGAAAAAGGCCACGTGGTCGCTCACGCGCACGGGCTGCTGGTCTGCCGATCGCTTCACGCTGCTCCCTTTCGCAGGCGCGAGGCCGCTGCGTGGAACCGGGGGTACGGGGGGAGGGACGCCCCTGTAGTGTAGCAGAAAGGGTGCCCAGGGGCAACAGAATCGGGGCCCCGAATCGGACCCCGCCGCCCCCTCAGCGCAGGGCCAGGGTCACGTAGACGATCGCCACAAAGAGACCGCCGCCGAGCAGGCTGTACTCCGTCAGGATGCGGCGCTGCAGCCGCCCGGCGGCCTGGTGCTGCAGCAGGCTCACCGCGGTGTAGAAGATCACCAGCAGCACCGTGCCGGCGATCAAGAAGGTCGTCGCCCAGTAGTTCAGGGCCCAGGTTGCCTCCGCCACGGCCAGGCCCACAAGCAGCGACAGCAGGAAGGTGTTGGACCGGGGCGTGTAGACCAGCAGGGCGTAGGCGAGCAGAGTGGCCGAGCCGCCGATCAACGTCGCCGAGTAGAGTGTGCGGTAGCGCGCGTAGTAGGCCGCGCTGAACACGCCGAAGGCCAGCAGGTAGCCCACCAGCTGCAGCACCATCTGGGCCCGCTGGCTCACGGCCGGGTTGCGGTCCAGGGCGTAGTGCTGGGCCACCAGCACCGTCAGCAGCGAGCTGCCGGCCGCGACCAGGGCCAGGGCGAAGGCCGCCCCCTCAAGCACGTTGCCGAAGAGCCTGAAGAAGGCGAACGAGCCGACCACGCTGAACGAGGGCAGTACCCAAAAGGCCGGCGCTACCTCCAGCCGCGACAGGCCCAGGTTGATCGTCGGCAGCTTGCGGCTCTGCAGCTGCGGGTGCGAGCGGGCCAGCAGGTCGGCGCCGGCGCTCGTGATCACCGTCAGCGACCCGATCAGAAACCACGAGAGGGTGATCGTCGGCAGGTCGCCCCCGAGTACGATCCGCAGGGTGTTCGGGTTGCCGTCAATCAGAAAGATCACGGCCAGACCGATCAGAATGACGAGGATCAGCGAGGCGATCCGCTCGTAGCGCGGCGCCGGCGATGTAGCTCCTAGCATAGGTGTCCGACCTCTAGCTCCGCTATTTTGCACAGCTTCCCTGTGCAACGCATGAACCAATAGTTGACAGCGCCCCGGGGGCGTGCTATAGTTTGAAGTATAAAGGAATTATATTGAAGCCTCAGTGTACCGCAAGCGGCCATCGGTGCAGCCCTTGTCGCCCCTTCGGCCCAGGGCCTCCACAGGTCGCCTGCGCACCTTCATAGGTCAGGACGGCAGGCCATGAGTGTTCAAACCGAGACCCCCATCACCGAGCAGGCCGGCCCCGAGCTCGAGGCCTACGCCCTGCTCCGCCAGATCAACTCGATGATGGACACCTACAACCGCTACGATCTGCGTAGCGAAGAGCTGACCGTCCCCCAGTTTATGATCCTCAACTACGCGACGCCCCAGGGCGTGCCCCTGAGCGAGATCAGCGTCAGGATGCTCTGCGACAACAGCAACCTCACGGGCATCGTAGACCGGCTGATCAGCAAGGGCTACGTCGAGCGCCGCCCCGACCCTCAGGACCGGCGCGTGAGCCTGATCTGCCTGACGTCCGCCGGCGCCGAGAAGCTGCGGCGCATCAAGCCCCGCCACCACGCCCGGGTCAGGCGCCGCATGCGCTCGCTCTCGCACGACCAGGTCCACGAGCTGCGCAACCTGCTCCAGCAGCTCTTCGAGGGCCTCCAGGTCACCCCGCCCGAGGAGGAGTCGCGCGGCGACTGAGGCACCTACTCCTCCTGCCGCTGGAGCTGCTCGGCCCGCTGGCGCTGCACGTACAGGGGCGGCACCGCGAAGAAGGCGCGCTCGACGTCGCTCACCTCTGGCTCGACCGCGCCGAGGGACCAGCGGCCGTGCTGCTTGATGATCTGGGTGCCGAAGCGCTGCGGCTTGCCGCCGGCCACCAGCCAGCGGTCCCAGGCCATGGCGCGCAGCGTCCAGGCCCGGGCCTCGCCGAGCTCGGTGGCGCGGCGGGCGAACATACGGGCCAGGCTATAGTGGGCCTGGGTCTCGCCGCAGATCATCACCCACGCGGCGTGAAAGTTGTCGCGCGCATCCTCGATGTAGCCGCCGGCGTAGAGGTCAATCACGCGCTGGCAGCGGCGCCTGGCCCCCACGGGGTCGGCGACGCCCGACTGGGCCTCCAGCGTCTCGCGGGCCAGCCGCTCGAGCTCCTCGCCTGGCTCCTCGCTCTGGGGCTGCAGCGGCTCAAAATCGTCGTCCATACGGCCTCCCCATCCTGAGGCGGGCGACGCGGCGCCGCCCGTGCCGTCAGTGTACCACAGGGCGCCCGGGGGATCTAGGCGACCGCCGTGCGCCCCGGTGGGGCCGCTCCCCGGGGCGCTGCCCGCGCGCGGCCCGCTCGGCGCAGGGCCAGCAGAGGGCCCTGTAGCTGTAGGCGCCCCGCCGGCCCGAGCGCTGCACGGTCACCCGGCCGCCCCGCCCGCACGCCCGGCAGCGCCCCCCCGAGCGCCGCCGCTCGCCATGGTGGGCCGGCCAGTCGGCGTAGTCGAGCAGCAGATGCAGGGCCAGGCCGAGGGCCAGGGGCCAGAGGCGCGGGCTACGGGCCGCCGCCCAGCAGAGCGGCAGGGCCAGCAGGGGCTTGTGCAGCCACGAGCGCAGCGAGCCGTAGCGGGGCCTGCTGTCGCCCGCGCCCATGCCCCTGTGGCGGTAGCGGTCGTAGCGCAGGGCGCCTACTACGCTCCAGTCGCCGGTGCGCATAATGTAGAGCGCCAGGTGGTCAACGTCAATCAGCGTCCCGGCGGCCACCAGGGCCGCCAGCCGGGCCGGTCGCCGCGGGTAGAGGGCCAGCCCCGCGGCCAGCGAGCTGAGCAGATGAGTGCGAAAGCGCATAGCTGCCGGGCCGGCTACTCCTCGTCGTCCTGGTCGTCGGGGCCGCGCACGTGGGGGCCGTGGTGGTCGTAGCGCTCGTCGAGCGGGTGGTTCACGCAGGTCAGGTCGCGCCGCCCGCCGCCCAGCAGGAACTGGCGCGCGGCCGCCGCGGGCGCCTGCGCTTTGTCAACCCGCCCGGCCCTGTAGGCGGCCATCACCGTCTGGTAGCTCGGCGCGTCGCCCAGCTCGGCGATCAGCGTGACCACGCCGGTCATGAGCGTCACGGGCAGGTCAAGCTCCAGGCGCCTGCGGGCCTCGGCCAGCACCGCGTCGCGCACGGCGGGCGCGAAGGTGGCCACATAGGCCAGGGCCCCGATCGCCGCGGCGCGCGTCAGCTCGGGGTTGGCCTCGTCGTCGGCGTAGGCCCAGAGGGCCGGCACGGCGGGCTCGCCCGCCCTGCCGACGATCTGCAGCACCTCGGTGGCGTAGAGCCGCGCCGGCACGTCCTCGTCGTCGTAGACCGGCACCGGCAGGGCCCCCAGCAGCGGGGCGATCAGCTCGACGTCGGGCAGCTCGCCCAGCAGGCGCAGCGCGTGGACCGGCCCGAGGGCCGCGGGCAGCTCGCTGTGGAGCGCGTCAATGTCGGTGGCGAGGCGCAGCAGCTCGGCCCGGGCCTCGGCCCCGCTCTCCACGATCCGCCTGACCAGGCGCTCGTCGGGGCGCAGGCCCACCCGGCTCAGCTGCCGCACCAGGTCGGCGACCGGCGTATCTACAGGCATACTCCCTCCTGGCAGAAAGCGCGTCCGGGCGCGCTGCTGCGGCGCATCATACCATACGCTCGCCTGCGCCTCGCCGGGTGACGCTCGGCTCCGCCTCGCCGGGTGACGCTCGGCTCCGCCTCGCCGGGGTGATTCCCCACGGCGAGCGCAGCAAGCCTCACCCCGGGGCGCGAGCGCGGCGAGCCAGCCTCACCCCGGCGAGCGCAGCAAGCCTCACCCCGGCGCGCGAGCGCGGCGAGCCAGCCTCACCCCTCCAGCCCCAGCAGCGGCGCGAAGGTGCGCCGGTGCAGCGCGCACGGCCCGTGGCGGGCAAGGGCCCGCTGGTGTGCGGGCGTGCCGTACCCCTTGTGGGCGCCGAAGCCGTAGGCGGGGTAGGCCAGGTCGGCCGTGGACATCAGTCGGTCCCGGGTGACCTTGGCCACCAGCGAGGCGGCGGCGATCGAGAGCGAGCGGGAGTCGCCCTTGATCAGGGCGGCCTGGGGCAGGCGCAGCTGCGGCAGGGGCAGGGCGTCAATCAGCAGGGCCTGGGGCGCGCAGGGCAGCTGGAGCAGCGCGGCGACCATGGCCAGCCTGGTCGCGGGCACGATGCCGTAGGCGTCAATCAGGTAGGCCGGCACCACGCCCACGCCGACCCCCTCGGCCAGGGCCAGCACGCGGGCGTAGCCGCGCTCGCGCTCGGCGGCCGTCAGCTGCTTCGAGTCGTCCACCCCCTCCAGGAGCTCGGGGCGGGCCAGGGTGGCCGCGCCGAGCACCACGGCTGCGGCCACCACCGGGCCGGCCCAGCAGCCGCGCCCTGCCTCGTCCAGCCCGGCGATGCGGGCGTGGCCACGGGCGAGCAGCTCGGCCTCGTGCTGGATGGTCGGCGGCATCGTCGCGGCCCCCTACGCCTCGTCCGCCGTCCGCTCCCCCACCAGGACCATCACGCGACTCGGGCCGACCGCCACCCAGCGGGGCGCGAGGGCGATCCCGGCGACCGAGAGGGGCGCCGCCGCCTGCGCGTCGGGGCCGGCGCGGCGGGCGGGGGCCTGGAGCGTGAGGGCGTAGGCCAGGTCTACGGCGCGCCTGTAGAGACCCGGGGCGAGCTCGGCGTAGGGCACGATCACGAGCCGACCGCCGGGCGCGAGCACGCGGCGGACCTCGGCGTGGGTCAGGCGGTCGAGGATGTACTCGGCGGGGAAGGTAGCGACGACCGTGTCGAAGCTGGCGGCGGGGAAGGGGAGGGCCTGGGCCAGGCCGCGGGCGAGGCGCGGTCTGCGCCCCGCGCGGCGCAGGCGGCGGGCGGCGCGGGCGGCCATCTGGGGCGAGGCGTCGAGGCCTGCGGCGCCGGGGCGGGCGGCCAGGGCCAGCTGCAGGTGGCCGGGGCCGAAGCCGAGCTCGAGGGTGCGGCCCGTGAGCTCGGGGAGCGCCGCGTAGACCCAGCGCCGCCACAGGCCGCCCGAGACAGCCCAGGCCACGCCATCGTACGACCAGGCGAGCTCGCGGTAGAAGTGGTGGAAGGCCCGCCTGATAAGGCCGCGGTACCACATAGTAGATAGACATCGGGGAGGGCCTGGCCCTCCCCGCAATCCAGCCCCTGCCAGCAGGGACGTCAGAGCCTAGCGCGCGTCCCGGCGCTCCTTGATGCGGGCGGCCTTGCCCGAGCGACCGCGCAGGTAGTAGAGCTTGGCCCGGCGGACCTTGCCGCGACGGATCACCTTGATCGAGTCGAGGCGGGGGGCGTGGAGCAGGAAGGTGCGCTCGACGCCGATGCCGTGGGAGGCGATGCGCCGCACCGTGAAGTTCTCGTTGATCCCGCCGCTGCGCCGGCGGATCACCACGCCCTCGAACTCCTGCACGCGCTCTCGGCTGCCCTCGACCACTTTCACGCCCACGCGCACTGTGTCGCCGACCCGGAACTCGGGCAGGTTGGTCTTCAGCTGGCGCTGGGCCAGCTCGGTCATAATCTGCTGCGACATCGGGCTGTCGCTCCTTTCAGGCAAGGCCCGCGCCAGGCGCCCGAACCAACTCGGGACTGACGGGGCGACCAGAGGCCGACACACAAATCTGGCAGGCGACCCCGCCGCCTGCCAGATCGGCTGACTGCCGCCGATTATAGCACAGCCCCGTCGCCCCGGCAAGCCGCCGCGCCATTGGCTATTTTGTCCAAACGGCGCGGGGCGTTCTTGGATCATCTCACCGTAGCGCTAACCGCTACCGTGCTTTATCCTGGGCTGTAGCGTTCAACCCGCGCTTAACCGGCGCGGCCCGCAGGGAGCGACCGTCGGCGTGGCGGGCCCGGCACTTCTCGTGGACGACGTTGCGACGGCGCAGCTTGTCGGCACCAGTGGCACAACCCCCAGGCCGGCCACTACACCGGCCCCCGGCCCGCTCGCATCCAGATCCATGCACTCGCGCCGCCGCGACCTCGAACGTCGCGGCGGCGCTTTGCATAGCAGCCCGCGTCGGCAGGACCACGACCGTTCTGTAGCCAGATGTTAAGGAGAGCGCCACATGAGCATGACAGCCAGTGATGTCATCAAGCTGATCAAGGACCAGGGGATCCAGATTGTTGACACCCGCTTCACCGACCTGTTCGGCGGGTGGCAGCACTACTCCCTCCCCGCCTCGCGCCTCACCGAGGAGATGATCGCCGAGGGCCTGGGCTTTGACGGCTCGTCAATCAAGGGCTTCCAGGTGATCAACGAGAGCGACATGCTCATGATCCCCGACCCCAAGACGGCCTTCGTTGACCCGACCCTCAAGATCCCGACCCTGGTGCTCACCTGCGACATCATTGACCCGCTGGAGCGCAAGCCCTACTCGCGCGACCCGCGCACCGTGGCCAAGAAGGCCGAGTCCTTCCTGAAGAGCACGGGCATCGGCGACACCTCGTACTTCGGCCCCGAGGCCGAGTTCTTCCTCTTCAACGATGTGCGCTTCAGCCAGGGCGCCAACCACGGCTTCTACTACCTCGACAGCGACGAGGGCGTGTGGAACACGGGCGCCGAGCGGGCCGGCGGCAACAAGGGCTACCGCATCAGGCACAAAGAGGGCTACTTCCCCGTCCCGCCCACCGATACCCTCCAGGATATTCGCTCCGAGATGATCATCAAGATGGCGCAGATCGGCATTGACATCGAGCTGCACCATCACGAGGTGGCCACCGCCGGCCAGTGCGAGATCGACATGAAGTTCGACTCGCTGGTCAACATGGCCGACAAGGTCCAGAAGTACAAGTACATCGTGCGCCAGGTGGCCCGCGAGCACGGCCTGAGCGCCACATTTATGCCCAAGCCCCTCTTCGGCGACAACGGCTCGGGCATGCACTGCCACCAGAGCATCTGGAAGGATGGCGAGCCCCTCTTCTTCGACGAGACCCAGTACGCCATGCTCTCGAAGACGGCCCAGTACTACGTCGGGGGCATCCTCAAGCACGCGCCGGCCCTGCTGGCCCTCTGCGCGCCGACCACCAACAGCTACAGGCGCCTGGTGCCCGGCTTCGAGGCCCCGATCAACCTGGTCTACTCGCAGCGCAACCGCTCGGCGGCGATCCGCATCCCGACCTACTCGTCGTCGCCCAAGTCGCGCCGCATCGAGTTCCGCGCCCCCGACGCTATGGCCAACCCTTACCTGGCCTTTGCCGCGATGCTCATGGCCGGCCTCGACGGCATCCAGAACAAGATCGAGCCGCCGGCGCCCCTCGACGCCGACATCTACGAGCTGTCGCCCGAGGAGAAGCGCGAGATCCGCGGCACCCCCGGCTCGCTCCCCGAGGCCCTCGACGCCCTCGAGCTCGACAACGCCTTCCTGCTCAAGGGCGGGGTCTTCACCGCCGACCTGCTCGAGTCCTACATTGACACCAAGCGCAAGGAGGCCGTCTCGCTCTCGCTGCGCCCCCACCCCTACGAGTTCCTGATGTACTACGACGCCTGACCAGGGCGCAGCGCAGGGCGTAGAACAGCCAGTCGGCTCCCCATTTCGCCTGGGGGGCCGACTGGCTGTTTCTGCGTACCTCGGCCGGCGCCGCCCTCCGCTCTGCGCTGCCTACGGCCGCGTGCGCGGGCGCCCGATCGCGCCGAGCAGCACGATCACGCCGACCGCCCCGGTGGTCAGCCCGACGTAGAGGGCCGCCGTGTCGGTGTTCAGCACGCCGTTGAGGACCAGGGCGCCGAAGGCGGGGGCCATCCAGAGCACCCAGCAGCAGACGGCCATCGCCCTGCGGTCGTTCACGGTCAGGCGCGAGGCGCCCTCCAGGGCGAGCACCGTCGCCGCCCAGCCCATCAGCCCCAGGATCAGGCTCTGTAGTTCGAACAGGACGTCCATCACTGGCCTCCGCTGCCTCGTTGCAGGTTGCGTGACGGTATCCTAGCAGATCGTATGGATGATTTCAACAAGCCGTCGGCGGTTTCTTTTGTTGCTTTTGCACAATTCGACCGGCAGTGCCCCGGGCAAGCCAAGACCCCACCCCGCCAATAGAGGCGCCCCCTCTCCTTGGCGGAGAGGGGGCAGGGGGTGAGGTCCGAGGCGGACGAGCGGGGTTGGGGCCAGGGCCTAGTCGGCCGAGGCGCCGGTGACGACGGGGCGGCCGGCGGGGGCCAGGTCGGGGTAGGCGACCATGCCGTGCTCGCCGATGTCGAGGCCGGCTTCCTCCTCCTCCTTGCTGACCCGCAGGCCGATGGTGGCCTTGATCGCGTAGAACATCGCGCCGGCCAGGGCGGCCGTCCAGAGGCCGACGGCGAGCACGCCCACGAGCTGGCTGATCAGCAGGGTGGCGCCGCCGCCGTAGAAGAGGCCCGCGGTGCCGGTGTTGCCGGGCACCGAGGCGAACAGGCCGACGGCCAGGGTGCCCCAGATGCCGGCCATCAGGTGGACGGGCACGGCGCCCACGGGGTCGTCAATCTTGAGCCGGTCGAGCAGCTCGGCGCCGAAGACCACGACCGGCCCGCCGATGAAGCCGATCAGGATCGCCGCCACGGGGTCAACATAGGCGCAGCCGGCGGTGATCGCGACCAGGCCGCCGAGCACGCCGTTGATCGTCTGGCCGAGGTCGGGCTTGCCGTAGCGCAGCCAGGCGGTGAGCAGGGCGCCGAGGGCGCCGGCGGCCGCGGCCAGGTTGGTGGTCACCGCCACCATGGCGACGGCGTCGGCGTTGATCTGCGACGAGATCGCCAGCTGGCTACCGGGGTTGAAGCCGAACCAGCCGAGCCAGAGGATGAACAGGCCCAGGGCGGCCAGGGACATGTTGTGGCCGGCGATCGCGCGGGGCTTGCCGTCGGGGCCGTACTTGCCGAGGCGCGGCCCCAGCACGATCGCGCCCATCAGGGCGGCCCAGCCGCCGACGCTGTGCACCACGGTGCTGCCGGCGAAGTCGGTGAAGCCCCAGTTGCCGTCGGTGTTGCCGGCGTAGAAGTTCAGCCAGCCCGCGCCGCTCCAGACCCAGTGGACGACCACGGGGTAGATGAACAGCGAGATCAGGAAGCTGTAGAGCAGGTAGGCGGTGAACTTCGTGCGCTCGGCCATCGCCCCGGCCACGATCGTCGCCGCGGTGCCGGCGAAGACCACCTGGAAGAACCAGCTGGCCAGGACGGGCACGCTGCCCTCCTCGGTGACGGCGCTCAGGAAGAACTGGTCGGTGCCGATGAAGCCGCCCGCCGAGGTGCCGTACGCGATGCCCCAGCCCACCGCCCAGAAGGCGAGCGAGCACATCACGAAGTCCATGAGATTCTTGAAGAGGATGTTGGTCGTGTTCTTCGAGCGGGTCAGCCCGGCGGTCAGCATCGCGAAGCCCGCCTGCATGAAGAAGACCAGGGCCGCGGCGAACATCAGGAAGAAGGTGTCCATCGCCA